>JACMPG010000130.1 GCA_014377625.1 Spirosoma sp. | reverse complement strand
AACGGAGTTTTGGCTGGCTCAATTTCCGGCGACGCCTGTTTCGAGATGTAGAAAAGACGGTAGCCTCAGCCGAGGCTATGCTACAAATTGCATTCATCTCCTTTGTTATCAACAGATTATAATTCCAAAACATACTCTTAAACTTATCTATTTTGTCTGTGAGTGGATAATTGGCCCAGACGATGCAGCCTTGTACCAGATCATTCATTTGGGTGCTGTTTAGCGTATAATTCATCCCAATAATCTTCTTCGGGCGCATCCCAAAGAACTGCCAGCGTGGGTGTGGACAGTGGTAACCAGTCAGTGTTGATGTATCCAGATGCCAATTCCTCTTCGTCTATCAACCGCTTAAACTCGGTCTGAACCTCATCGGGCAGCTGCCGGCAAACCACCCATAGCGAACGGGCGGTTTCGGCAGCGGTGGTTTGTGAAGCAGGTGAAGCAGTCATAGGCTTGTCGTTTTATGCATAAACGAATTTATTGCCCAGCCGATTCGCGCAGGGCCAGTTTGCTTTTACGGTAGCCGTAGGAGAAATAGACGGTCAGGCCCAGGGCCAGCCAGATCATGAAAATGATCCAGTTACTCGCACCCAGTTCGGTCATTAGATAGAGGTTGGTCAGGACGCCGATGACGGGCAACAGCGAGAAGTTATGCCGGAAACCCTGCACGGCCAGCACAATCCACGTACCCCAGAAGATAAACAGCAGCGGCTTTTCTGCCATATGCTGTATGATATCGACGCCCGTCAGCAAATAGCCAAACGCGATGATGAACACGGGGCCAATGATGTATTTGCCGTTGATGTACGGAACTTTGAACTTCGACTGTGCCGACAGACCCTTGGCATCCAGGAATAGAATACCACCACACACTAGAATAAACGCGAAGAATGTACCGACGCTGGTAAGGTCCACAAAGAACTCCAGGTCCATAAACATCGACGGAATGGCTACCAGAAAACCGGTAACGATGGTGGCAAACGAAGGTGTGTGGTACTTTGGGTGGATGGTGGCGAAACGTTTCCAGAGCAGTCCGTCGCGGCTCATGGTCATCCAGATGCGCGGCTGCCCCAACTGATACACCAGCAGCGCACTCGTAATGGCTACCACGGCACTAACCGAAATAACGCCCGCCACGAAGTCCAGATTTACTTTCTGAAACACGTAGGCCAGCGGGTCGCTCACACCAAGTTCTTTGTAGTTGACCATCCCCGTCAGCACCAGCGTAATGGCTACGTACAGCACCGTGCAAATGGCCAGACAGTACAGCATGGCACGGGGCAGATCGCGCTGCGGATTTTTGCACTCCTCAGCAGTAGTCGAGATGGAATCGAAGCCGATGAACGCGAAAAACACCGAGGCCACCCCACTCAACACACCCTGTATGCCGTTCGGTGCAAACGGCGACCAGTTGGCTGGCTTTACGTAAAACGCGCCCACTGCAATAACCAGCCCGATTACCGCGAGTTTCAGCACCACCAGAATATTACTCGCCGTGCGGGACTCTTTGATGCCGATGTAGACCAACGCGGTAATCAGCACCGTAACGGCACCGGCGGGCAGGTTGGCAATAAGGTGTAATCCGCCAAGCTGCGGTGCGTCGGCGTAGGCGTTGGCCAGGATGCGCACGTTTTCGGGCAGGGTGGCAAGGCTGGTACCAGCCTGCTGCGTTTGTTGCACCAGCTCGAATGCCCGCGATGCCGAGCCGTAGTCGATTGCTAAATACTTCGGAAACGTAATGCCAAATCCCCTGAGCATGGACGTGAAATACTCCGACCACGAAATGGCCACGACCATGTTGGAGACGGCGTATTCCAGAATCAAGGCCCAGCCAATGACCCACGCAAAGATTTCGCCGAAGGCCACGTACGCGTATGTGTAAGCACTACCGCTGACGGGTACCGTACTGGCAAACTGCGCGTAGCTGAGGGCCGTAAACACACAGGCAATGGCCGTAAAAACAAACAGCAGCGATACCGCCGGACCGCCGTTATAACTCGCAATACCGATGGTACTGAAGATACCGGCTCCGATAATAGCCGCAATGCCGAACGAGGTCAGGTCGCGAACGCCCAGCGTTTTTACTAATTTTGAGGAGTCGCCCGCAGCTGCGTCGGCCAGGATTTGGGATACGGTTTTTTTACGAAGTAAAGACATACGGTGGGAAGTAAACAGGGTCTGTTTAGCGTTAAACCGCTAAAAATAGAGAAGTTTCCGGTTTTTTGTGCGTTGTATGACAGAGCAATGCTGGCCAATAGACAATAAAGTCTTGTTTATTAGCTGTCGGCGCAACTAACTCAGCCCCTATTAATATGTCCATTCGGGTTTTAGACCTTACTAAAGAATACGGGTCGCAACGGGCCGTCGATCAGATTTCGCTCACGGCCAGTCCCGGCGAAATCGTCGGATTTCTCGGCCCCAATGGCGCAGGCAAGTCTACGACCATGAAGATTGCCACCGGCTTTCTCGCGCCTACCAGCGGCACGGTAGAAATAAGCGGCTTCGACGTGCAAACCCAGTCGATGGAGGTGCGCCGGAGTGTGGGCTATCTGCCCGAACACAATCCGCTCTACCTCGATCTGTACGTAAAAGAATATCTGCGTTTTGCCGGATCGCTGCACGGTATGGGCGGAGCCGACCTAACCCGGCGTATCATCGACGTAATCGAGTTAGTAGGTCTGGGCCGGGAGCAGCACAAACGCATCGGGCAACTGTCCAAAGGCTATCGGCAGCGCGTGGGTCTGGCGCAGGCCCTGCTGCATAACCCGCCCGTCCTGATCCTCGACGAACCGACCACCGGCCTCGACCCGAACCAACTCACCGAAATCCGGCAGGTCATCCGCGACGCCGGGCGGGATAAAACGGTACTGTTTTCGACCCATATCATGCAGGAAGTCGAGGCTATTTGCGACCGGGTGGTGATTATCAACCGGGGAAAAATCGTGGCCGACGGGCCGTTGAGTCAGCTACGTAGCGTGTCGGCTGGCGAGGGGGTGGTGGTCGTGGCTGAATTTGAGAGTGACCTGCTCCATACTGATTTACTGACCGCAGCAACGGGCGTAGAGCGGGTTGAGCCGCTGGGCCGGGGGCGGTACAGCATCACCGCCGGGCCTGGTGTTGATCTGCGAGCCGTTATTTTTCGCCTTGCCGCTGACCAGAATCTAACCCTCGTGGGCCTACGCCAGCAGGAAAGTTCGCTGGAAGGTATTTTTAAGGAGTTGACAAAGTAAGGCGACTACGCTGGTGTTTCAGGCTCCACTTTGCAGGTAAGCTCATGGAATTACTAAAAACCTTATCAGAAATAAACAGGCGAGACTATGCAGTCTCGCCTGTTTATTTCTGATAAGGCGCGCTACGCGTTACCGTGCCGTTGCCATCAGCGGATACTGGTCGAAGATGGAGCGGACTATGCCTTTGAAGTAGTTGTTCTTGAAGTTTTGGTTGCGCATCATCTTGGAGGCATAACCTTTCCAGATGACCTGATAGGACTCGGCGTCGATGAGCGAAATCATTAGCGTGCCTTCGTCCAGATTGTAATCGATGCGCTTGTAAGTAGCATCTTCATCTTCGCGAACAACCCAGTCTTTGATTACCGGCTGCTGATAACCCCGGAAACGCAGGTCGGAGCGGAAGATATTGTACGAAATGAGCAGGTTTGGGCTACGGTTACTAACGCGGTAGCCACGCGCTTCCATCTGGTGCCGGATGGCATCCTGAATATCAGAGCAAAGTAGGGTTGAATCCACAAACTCGCATTCGAGAAAGTTAAATGATTCGTAGTTCTTGAAGTGACCTTCGTAACTGTAGTCGTGTTCAACAAACAACCGACTCGGCGAGCAGCCCGCCACAGCAATGACGACCAGTGCAAACAGGGTACCAACTAACTTCTTCATACTTCGTTTGTAAAAAGGATCAAATGGATAATTTTAGATTAAGTAAAAGAGTGATTTACTGCTGAGAATAACCCAAATATAACGACTTATGTTTGGCAAACAAACCCAATTGCCCCAAAAATATTGGGCTATTACCTGATCGGCCAAAGATCTGCTCTATAATTTCCCATTTGGTCTTTACCTTGATAACCCACTGTAGAAAAGCAGCCCCCGTCGCATCTCGGCCATTGTTACCGGCACGTCAAATGTGCAGCTGCCCGACCCGTCGATGAGGGACATCAAGACCTGATTATCCCGGTTTTTCTTATCCTGCTTCGTCAGTTTCAAAATGGGTTCAATGTCGGCTTCGCTTAGTCGTGCGTTACCATATACGGAAAACAGATAGTCTTCGATTTGCGTCAGTAGGGTCTGGTCGATCATATCTTTCTGGAAGGCCATGAATGCTTCGGCTACCATCCCCACGGCGATGGCTTCGCCGTGCAGCAGCCGTTTGCGGGGCATGTTGAGGTAATACGTCTCCACGGCATGACCCAGCGTATGGCCAAAGTTCAGAATTTTGCGCAGTCCCTTCTCGGTTGGGTCCTGGGCCACTACGCGCTGCTTCACAGCTACTGAGTGGGCCACCAGCGCGGGCCAGTCCTGCTCGTCCAAATCGCGCACCCGGATCGTATCCCACATGGCGGTATCGGCAATGAGGCAGTGCTTGATGACCTCGGCAAAGCCTGACCGGAGTTCGCGTTCGGGTAGGGTGCCCAGAAACGATGGGTCGATGAAAACGGCGTTGGGTTGCTGGAAGACACCGATGTGATTTTTTAGCCCGTTGAAGTCAATACCGAGTTTGCCACCCACGCTGGCATCGACCTGCGCCAGGAGCGTGGTAGGCAGTTGGGCAAACGCAATGCCGCGCTTGTACGTAGCCGCGCAAAACCCACCCATATCGCCAATGACGCCCCCGCCCAGGTTCAGCACCAGCGCGTACCGGTCAAAACCCGAGCGGGTAAAGGCGTCCCAGATCAGCTCGCAGGTAGCAATGTGTTTCTGCTCTTCGCCCGCTTTAATGCGCACCAGCGTGTGCTTAGGCAATAACGGCTTCAGATCAGGATAACAGAATTTGGCCGTGTGATTGTCGGCAATGACGGCAATGGCCGAAAAGTCGTGGTTATTCAGGAAAGCGGACAGGCTTTCGGCAAGTGGGGCAATAGCTACGGTTGACATACCGTAAAAGTACGATCGCCACCGGAATTGAGTAGCCGCCAACCGGACTGATTTCTGCAAAACAACGGGCTTTTTCGTATCTTGCTCATCGGGAAACGCTCAGCAACAACAACTACATGACCATGACACACATTGCAATTGACCTGCACGACGACCAGGAAGCCGCCCGCGTACTGTCGCTCCTGAAACGCGAACACGTTCCATATCAGGTACACAAGAAGGAGATACTTTCGGAAGAAGAGAAAGCTGAAGCGCGGGAGATTGTTATGCGGGGTGCGCCAACGCTGAACGTCGAAGAAATGCTGGCATGGCTTGAGGAGTCGAAAAAAGACCGCCCCATGCCTTTCCGTAACGACGAATGATTATACTGGATTCTAACCTGCTGATCTACTCGGCACAAGACGGTTTTGCCTTTCTGCGGACACTTATACAGGATGGCGAAACCTGCCTGTCGGCAGCGTCGAAACTTGAAACGTTGGGGTACAGTCGATTATCAGCAGCTGAACGGACATACTTTGAAAACGTCTTCAACACAACAACCGTGCTGTCAATCACGGACGATATTATTGACAAAGCGGTGGAACTGCGTCAGCAAAAGAAAATGTCAATCGGCGACGTCTCATCGCTGCTACTGCCCTGCTGAACAACTGCGAGTTGTACACGAACAACACGAAAGACTTCATTCACATCCCCGGCCTGACGGTCGTCAACCCGCTCAACGAGCAGTAAGTATAGACCTCCGTCTTACTTCAGCAGCATAATGGCGGCCATTGTTTCGATACCATCCCACAGATACCCCACCCGCATGTTTTCGTTTTCGGCGTGCTGGTTGTTGTCGTAGTTCACCACCGGCACCGTAATGACGCGGGCGTTGAGTTCCTGCTCAAATACGTACAGCGGCAAACTCCCACCCGAAGAAGGTGACAGGACAATGGGTTCGGTTTCAGTAGATTGTACGGCGTTCACGACCAACTGCGCAATCGGCAAATCCATTGGGGTACGCTGGGCGTTGTAGCCGGTTTTT
>JACMPG010000010.1 GCA_014377625.1 Spirosoma sp. | reverse complement strand
CTTGTCGGCGAATTCGGGGCGTTTGAGCGCGAACTCAACGGTAGTTTTCAGGAAATCGAGTTTATTGCCGATGTCGTGGCGTTTGCCTTCGATGTGGTGGGCGTACAGGTTTTCGCGCCGAAGCAGCAGCAGCATAGCGTCGGTCAACTGAATCTCGTTGTTCTTACCAGCGGGGGTTTGCTCCAGCATCGCAAAGATATCGGGCGTCAGAATGTAGCGACCCGCAATGGCCAGGTTAGAGGGCGCGTCAGCTACGTTCGGCTTCTCCACCAGCGTATCGATGGCGTAGATGCGGTCGCTGATGGGTCTGCCGCCTACAATGCCATATCGGTTCACCTTGTCGTGCGGCACTTCTTCTACGGCAATGACCGACCCGCCGTACTGTGCGTAGGTATCAATGAGCTGCTGCGTCACAGGAATGACTGAATCCATGATGGTATCGCCCAGCAACACGGCAAACGGTTCGTTACCCACGTGATGACGGGCGTACCGGATGGCATCGCCCAGACCGTTCAGTTCGCGCTGACGAACGTAGTGCAGATTGGCCATGTCTGACAGTCTCCGCATCTCGTCGAGCAACAGTTGATCTTCTTTTTCTTCGAGCCGGGTTTCGAGTTCGTAGTTCCGGTCGAAGTGGTCCTCAATGGCGCGTTTACCTTTACCGGTAATAATCAGGATGTCTTCGATACCCGAATCGACGGCCTCCTGCACCACGTACTGAATGGTGGGACGGTCAATGATGGGCAGCATCTCTTTGGGCTGCGCTTTGGTAGCGGGCAGAAACCGGGTTCCAAACCCGGCTGCGGGAATAACGGCTTTCTTTATCATTTGTGAATGGGTGAATGAGTGAATGCTCGCTTCAGCGTCAGCCTATTCACCCATTCACAATTAAACAACGTAGGGTTTGATAACGCGGGCGTGTGTTTTCTTGAGTTCGACGTACAGGCGGTTGAGCATGGCATCGTCGCGGTAGAGGCCAATGATGGAGCCGCCCGAACCGGTAAACGAGGCCGATGCCCCACACCGCCGGGCCGTGTCGATCAGCGTTCGGTTGCGGTCACTAATCTGGTAAATCTGGCTGCGCAGGTCGAAGTTGCGGTTTACGAGTTCGTTCAGGGCGTTGATGTCGTGCCGGAGCAGGGCTTCGCGACCGTCGTAGGCTACGTTGCCAATGGCCGTCATGGTATCGATCACGGTTTGATCGCCCTGGAGCCATCGCGCCCGCACATCGTTATGCACCCGGCCCGACTGTTTGCCAAGATCGGTGTTGTAGGCAATGTATAGTTTAGGCAACAGATGCGGGTTTAGCGGCTCATATTGTCCGTGGCCGTGCTGTTCCATCCCAGTACGCTCGAAGTCCATATAGACACAGCCTTCGTAGCACTGAATGACACGATCCTGTAAACCCGCCGTAATGCCCAGCTCTTCGGTTTCGGTGGCCAGCACCAGATTAGGCAGTACTGCCTGCGGAATCTCGACACCATAAAACTGCATCAACGCCCGAAACGTAGCCACGATAATGGCACTCGACCCCGACAGTCCCACCTGACGAGGAATGGAGGTATTGTAGCGAATCGAAAAGTTCTGGTTGGGCAACCGGATACCTTCCATCTCGCAGTATTCAGCGAACTTCTTAAGAGCCGCTTTTAGCAACGGCACCCCACCATGGTAACCCAGCATACTGACGGCGTCGCGGAGGTGGTACAAACTTCGAAACACGTTGGTATCCTGCGTCTGGGCTTCAATATGGAGTTCGGGCGAGGGATACAGCGTGATGGACGCGCCAAAGTTACGGACGCTGATGGCGATGGTTTTACCAAAAAAACCGTCGGACGGGTTCCCGAGCAGACCCGCCCGCGCATAGGCACGGGTTTCGATGAGCAACGTATTGGGCGAATTTTGTATCCGCCAGCTTGAGTGAGTAACTGAGTATCGGACAAAGCTACAAACAAAAAGCCTGTGCCATCTTTAAGAGACGGCACAGGCTTTACGGATTTAACCAGTTCAACCGGTGGGCATGTCAGTTACTGGGAATCGACTTTATCTTTATTATCATAGCCCTGTCCATGTGGGTCATAGCCCTCGTTGGGATTATCGCCCTGTTCGAGATACGTGGCATCAGCACGGTGGAAAAGCGCATCGTCAGATGGATTTTCAGCAATTTCGTCCAGCTTTTTAGCGGCTTCGTCGCTCATCATTTTACCTTTTTGCGGTTGAGCAGACGCCTGAACCGTATCGGCATCCACGTCCCATTCCTGACCAGTCTGGTGGTTTTCGCCGGTAGGTGTAGCGGGGTTGCCTTCAAATTTATGTTCCTCACGGGTAGCTTTTGTAGTTTCCTGGTTTTCAGCCTCCATGTCCATACCCGACGTAGAATCTTTGTAGGCATTAGTGCCAACTCCTTCCGATGGCGTACCAAAGTCAGAATCGCCGTGCTGGTTGGGGTCTTTCGAGTAAAAATCCGGGTCGAGTTTATCGGGGTCGAATGGGGATGTCGTAGCCATAGCGTAGGTTGGTTTTTGGGTAGATAACCCTGAATAAGGCTTGGTTGTTTTTGGATATAGAGCCGCCCCGGTTCAGGCTGGTCAGTGTTGGGGCGAAAACCAAAATAGGGTGCAGGTTGCCTCGTCAGCTCCCCGCACCCTATTTTGATTACTGCAATTTGTGCCGCCCCGAACTGTTGCGGCTCCACAGCTTACTTATACGCCGGGTTTTGTACCAGCGTGGGCGCACCGTTTTTAAACGCATTGTCGATAGCCGTTTGGGGTACGGGGAAGTACTCGTTCTTTCCCTTCGTGAACGTTCCCGACTTCAGATACGTCCGCTTCAGACCCTCTTTGGCCAGGTAGGCGTTTAGCGTCTCGGCGGCAACACCCCAGCGAACAAGATCGAAGAAGCGGTGGCCTTCCATGCCAAACTCCAGTCGCGTCTCAAACCGAACGGCTTTGCGGGCCGATGCTTTGTCGGCAAAGGTCGTAGCCGGATAGGGCTTGATCACGTAGTTAGCCGCTGGTTCAGCCATTTCGGTGTAATCGTCGCGGGTTGCCCCCTGAACGGCTTTTTTTACGAAATCAGCGGGGTTAGCGGCCCGGCTCCGTACCTGATTGGTCAGGTCGCGGGCGCGGGTCAGACTGCCGACTTCTACCTCCGCTTCGGCCAGCCACAGCAGCACGTGGGCGTAGCGAATGAGCCGGTAGTTGTTGGCCGTCAGGTTCTGCCAGCCTACGCCGAGCAGCGTGTTTTTCTTGGATGCCACGTGCTTCTTGGGCGAGTACGGACCGGCATAGCTCTGATCGCGGATAAAGTCGCTGTTGTGAATCTTGAAATCGCTGTACAAAATTCCCCGGCGACCTACCGTCCTGTCCAGACGCGGATCGAGCGTGCCGGTGTGGGGCGTAAACGGCGCATCGAGTGCAACGCCCTGATCGCTCTTCACATCAACATCGTTAAACGTGTCGAACAGGGGCAGGCCGTTGGCGTCGGTTTTGTAGGCGTTCACTAAGTTCTGCGACGGCTGATAAAATCCGCAGCAACCCCAGGGCGACGCATACGGGTGGGCCAGGCCCATACCCGCCGTAGCGGCTCCATCGTCGGCGGCAGATTTGGCGTACTGCACCTCAAAAATCGACTCGCTGTTGTTGCGCGTGTCCGAATCGAAGTTCTGCGAGAAGTTACTTGTCAGGCTAAACTTGCCGCTGTTCACGATCTGGTCGAACACCGTTTTGGCCTGCTGCAGCTTGGCCGCGTTGGGCGCGCCGGTGCTGATGTCGAAGCCCTGGAACATATACGTTTTGCCGAGGTGCGCCAGAGCCGCCCATTTGGTGGGTCGACCAGGTTCGGACTGCGTTTCGGGCAGGGCAGCGGCAGCGGCCTGAAAATCGGCTTCGATGTTTGGCCAGATTTCCTTGTCGTTCGGCACCTTCGTCGAGTTCGGGTCGCTCACGTCGTAGATCTTCTCGTCGATATACGGCGCATAGCGGAAAGTCTTGCGGGCCTCGAAGTGATAGTACCCGCGCAGAAATTTGGCTTCGGCTTCGATCTGCTTCCGGCGAACGTCCGTAATGTCCTTCACGTCGACTAAGTTGTCGAGTACGTTGTTGGTACGCGCCACGCCTTCGTACAGGCCGCGCCACTTGTTGCGGATGTGGCCGTTGGTAGCCTGAAAATCGTAGCGTTCGAGGAATGACTGCTCCGGCTGGTCGCCCGAATCGGTGCCTTTGTAGGCGTCGTCGGAAGTAAGACCGCCAAATACCCAGTTTTGCACTTCGTTTTCCCAGGGGTTCTGCCCATCGATACCCTGTCCGTCGAGCATGCCATAGGCCCCAATCAGGATACCTTCAATGCCCTTACTGTTGGCCAGCGATCCAGGGCTATACTGGCCCTGTGGAGGGCGGGTCAGGAAGTCGTTGCTGCACGCGTCCAGCATCAGCAATCCACCGACTGTGAGTACTGAAATGGTTATTTTTTTATGAAATGTCTGCATGAGTTGCGCGTTGTTTTAAGATTAGAAGGACAGATTCAAACCAACGAGCAGCGTCCGTGATACGGGCAAGTAGCCACCATCGAAGCCGAGGTTCCGGTTTTTATCACCACTGAAATTGTTGGAGATACTGATTTCGGGGTTCAGGCCCGTGTATTTGGTGAACGTCAGCAGGTTTTGTCCCTGCACATATATCTGACAGGTACCCAGCCCGATTCGCGACAGTACCGTTTTCGGGATCGTATAGCCAAGCTGCACGTTTTTGATGCGGAAATACGAGCCATTCTCGATAAAATACGTCGATGGCAGGCTGCTCGTCTGGTCGTTGGCATCGGGCGTCGGGGTGGTACCGCCCGTATTTGTTGGCGACCAGGCTTCGTATAACGCCCGGCGCGAACGGTTACCCTGGAACGTGTTGAAGTCTGAGAAGTAGCGGGTATAGTTGAAAATCTGGTTGCCCTGCGAGCCACTGCCAAACAGCGTCAAGTCGAAGGCTTTGTAGCCCAGATTCAGGTTCAGACCATAGGTGAAATCGGGGTGGGGACTGCCGATAACCGTCCGATCAGCATCCGTAATTTTACCATCGCCGTTGACATCGGCAAATTTGAACTTACCTGGTTGATTGTAGGTCGATGTCCCAAACTGCGGCCACGCTTTGGCTTCTTCTGCGGTCTGGAAAATACCCAGCACTTTGTACCCAAAGAACGACGAGACGGGCAAGCCGGCCTGCGTCACGGTTACACCACCCCCTGGTACCCGCGAGCTGTACCCAAAGTACTGCGTGTTTTCGCTCTCATCGAGTTTAAGCACTTTGTTACGGTAGGTGGCAATGTTGCCGCTCACGCTGTAGCGGAACGCACCCACCTGGTCGCGGTAGCTGATGGCAAGGTCGACACCCCGGTTTTGCATACTACCCACGTTATACGACGGAATGTCGGCGTCGCCCGCCGTGAAGGTAAAGGGCGTCGTGAAGAGCATGTCCGTTGTTTTCCGGTTCCAGACGTCGAGATTAACTTCCAGCTTATTGTTCAGCATGGCCAGATCCAGACCAATGTTGGTCGAGGCCGTCGACTCCCATTTGGCCTTGGGGTTGCCAAACCGCTGCGGGCTGAAACCGGCCGTTGGGGTCGTGGTGCTGCCGTCGATGGGGTAGCCGTTGTGGAACGTGTCGGACCGGTAGGTCGTGTAGGCATTATAATCACCAATGGCCTGGTTGCCGGTTAGGCCGTACCCCACGCGGAGTTTGAGGTCATTGACAAACGTGACGTTGTTCTTGAAGAAATTCTCCTGCGAAATACGCCAGCCCGCGCTCACTGCCGGAAATAACGCACTATTGGACGCCGATAGGAACCGCGACGATTTGTCCTGCCGCAGAATACCCTGAATCAGGTACTTGTCGCCGTAAGCGTAGTTGACCTTTCCAAAATACGAGAACAGCGAGTAATCCTGCTCCACCCGGCCTTCATTGCTCGACGATGCCCGCGTACCCAAATCGAGGTAGCTCTGGATCGATAATTGGTCGTTGAAGAAACCACTGCGGAACGCGCCGAAAAATTCCTGATACTGCCGAATGGCTTCCGTACCCACAAAGGCGTCGATCTTATGGTCGGTGCCAATACTTTTGGTATAGCTCAGCGTATTGGTCCAGACCCACTGGTAACTGTAGCGGTTCTGGTCGGTCAGTTCGAGGTTGAAGTTACCTTCGATATACTCCGGGTTGGCCCGGCGGAGATACTTGGCGCGGTCGCCGTTGGCGTCGATACCGATGGAGGTACGGGCCGAGAAACCGGCGGGCAGATCAACTTCGGCGTAGGCATTGCCAAATACGCGCAGGCTGTTGTAGCGGTTGTCGCGTTGCCGATAGAGCGTAGCCACCGGGTTTTCGTTGTTACCGAGGTTCAGGCCCCGGCTACCGGCAAAGTTCCCGGCGATGTCATACACGGGCAGCAGTGGGTGGTGTTTGTAGGCGCCTGATACAGCGTTCTGCTCTTCGTTGTTGTTGAAACCACCTTTGCGGCTGCTGTACGCCACCGTCAGGTTTTCGCCCACGCGGATGCGTTTCTTCACGTTAAACTCCGTATTGGCCCGGATCGAGTAACGGTCATAGCCAATGTATTTGACCGTTCCCTGCTGGTTAAAGTAGTTGACGGTCAGCGCGTAGCGGCCCGTTTCAGAACCACCCGTAGCCCCAATCTGGTAGTTCTGGATGGGAGCCGCCTGTGTTACCTCATCGAACCAGTTGGTGTTGGCCGAGCGCGTAATTGGATAGATGTTGGTCGGCGTCAGCGAATACTTGGCCGGGTCAACGGCGGCCGTTCCTTCTTTGCCCGCGCTTGGAAACACATAGGCCGGAATCGTCACCTGCCCGTTGGCTCCGTACGTATACTGCCCGTGCGACGGCGTTTTGCCCGCGCCCAGATCGGCTAAGTACAGGTAGCGACCCAGTTCTTCGGCATTCAGCACTTCGCCTTTTTTTGCCCACTGCTGTGATCCGTAGTACGAGTTGAACGTAATCTGCGATACGCCAGCTTTACCTTTCTTGGTGGTGATGATAATTACCCCGTTGGCCGCACGCGAACCGTAAATTGAGGAAGCCGATGCGTCTTTCAGCACCTGAAACGTTTCGATGTCGTTCGGATTAATGGTGCCGAGGTTTTGCGTCGGTACACCGTCGATGATGTACAGCGGGTCGTTATTGCCGATGGTACCGAAACCCCGAATCCTGACCGTAGCACTGCCGCCCGGCGTGGCGTCGGAGGTAACCGTAACGCCCGCTACCCGGCCCTGCAACTGTTGCGAGACGTCGGTAGCCGGAATCGAGAGCAGTTCCTTCACGTTTACCGTAGCTACAGCCCCCGTAATATCGCGCCGGGATTGTGCGCTGTAGCCCGTTACGACCACCTCGTTCAGGTTCGAGACGTCTTCGGCCAGCGATACGTTAAACACCGACTGGCTGCCTATCGCTACTTCCTGGGCTTTGTAGCCAATGAACGAGAAGACCAGCGTTTGGCCGTTGTCGGCAGGAATGCTGAAATCGCCAGTGGCATTAGTGGAAACGCCCCTTGTCGTTCCTTTAATAGATACGTTGGCACCGGGAATGCCAACACCGTCGGAGCCGGTTACGCGCCCCGTTCGGGCGGTACCCTGGCCGAATACTACCGTCCCAATGAGTAGCAGACTCATTAGTAGAGCGTACCTGATTCGAGAACAGAAAATGTTCATCATACGATAAAATTGATTTTAGGTTAACCGTAGTAGTTTTTACTGCGTCTGCGAATTTCCAAATTATCTCGATATGTATTGCTTTTGCTTAGTAAATTCTATTAATAATTATGCAGATTTTGAGAAAACAAGAAAATATGTAGTAAAAATATAATTACTTTAGGGTAATCCTGTACACAAATAGCCTGTCAACGCTGCCTGTTATGAGTAATCTCCAGCAATAACTGATCATTCGTTTCCTGCAACAGCCGGACGCGTTCGT
>JACMPG010000129.1 GCA_014377625.1 Spirosoma sp. | reverse complement strand
GGGTTTGGACTTATTGCGCCACGCCTGCAAATACATCGAATCCCGGCTGGTTCTCTTTGAACACTACCTGAGTTGGTTAGGCAAAGACCCAACCTTAAAATTCGGATAAAACTTGCTTTTAAGTTTCATCATGTAGAGTAAGGTGTGGTAATGCTGTGTTACGCTAAAGTAAGCATCTTTCCGAGAATGCACATTGCCCCATAGCAACATACAAATACCGCTACGGTCTCTTCGCGCCCGTTGCGAAACCGCTGCATCGCGTTGGCGTACCACCTTTGCGGTAAAGAAACCTACGTCAACACCTGCCAGATACCATAGATGCTGATGCTCAGGATGGACACGACACTCGCCCAGAGCCACAGGTCGTAGCCCGCCGAGGGCTTCAGACCAACGGGCAACTGCCGATACCGGAACTGCAAGGCCGCCCAGACCACCACCAGTAGCAGCACCGACGTAGCCGCTCCACCCAGCAGGATCATTAGCACGGGTAGTTTGATGAACAGAAACAACGCGCACCACACCGCCGGAAACGCCCATGAAAGACGGGCAAGAGCCTTTTTTCGGGTAACGACGTTGCCAAAATCGAGCCAGCCCAGCTCTCCGAACGCATCGGCGAAAATCCGCGACCAGCTTGCCGTTGCCGTAAACAGCGTAGAGTACAGCACAAAAAACGCACCCACCAGAAACGCCACTTTTGCTCCCGGCCCCAGCGTAACGGTAAACAGCCGAGACAGCGTTTCGACCATGGCGTAGCCTTCGGGAATGGTGCCGCCCTCGTGGAGCAGCGACGCGCCCAGCAGGTAAAAAGCCGCCGTAACAACGGTATAGATCATCATTGAGCAGAGCGCGTCCATGGTCATAACCCGAATCCAGCCCCGCGCCCGCTGGGTCCAGGCAGCAGACGATTCGTAGGGTCCTACGTAACCCGCGTAGCCTTTCTCGATGCACCAGTAGGTGTAGTACATGATTTCGTCGCCCCCCACGCCGGTGATGCCGAACGCAGCAATGGCCACGCCCACTGTGGCCGGGGGTAGTGAGAAGGTCAGCCCGCTAAGCAAATCAGGCCCGTTAATGGCGTAGGGGGTTTGCTGGAGCATGAACAGCGAGTATAAAATCAGCGTCGTGAACAGCATAATCATCAGCAGCGATCCCCACTCGACCCAGCCGTAGCGACCGCCGTAAATGAGCAACCCCGCCGATGCTGCCGACAGGATGGCCCAGACCGGAACCGAAAGAACCGGAAACGTCATGTTCAGCACCAGCGCAACGCCCCCCACAATGCCGCCCACCTGCAATACCTTCAGCGTTTGCAGACTCAGCCAAAACCAGATGGCCAGGTGGCCGCGCCCGAATCTCGGACCCGGCAGCCGGTTGAGCGACTGCATGGTGGGCAGGCCGCTGTAGATGGCGTTTTTGCCGAACTCCACCTGCAAGGCTACCTTCACGAAGCAACTGACCAGAATGACCCAGAATGTAACAAACCCGGCTTTGGCCCCCAGCGTGGTCGTGGCAATCAACTCGCCCGATCCAACCACAGCCGCCGACAGGATGAAGCCGGGCCCGAGGTGACTCAATTGACCCCGGAATGTGGTGGGAGCCGACTGGATTCGGTCAGCCGTAAGCGTATAGGGGTCGGGGGGCAGGGTAGAGGGGGGAGCGTTCATAAATCCACTGGTTTGCAGGCTTGTATGGAGATGTCTGTTGTATTTAAAAGACAAGTTTCTACCGGCATACTACAAAAATATTGTCTTTCGGCAGCCCGTACCGTACTTTTGCTACATAGAAAATCGTATGCACGCATACTAATTCCCTAACAGACTATGGCCGAAGCCTTCATTTACGACGCCGTCAGAACTCCGCGAGGCCGGGGTAAAAGTGATGGTTCCCTGCACGACGTGCAGCCGATTACCCTCCTCACCAATGTCCTGCGCGAACTCAAAGACCGCAACCAGCTCGATACGTCGCTGGTCGATGACGTGATTATGGGTTGCGTTACGCCCGTGGGCGAACAGGGGGCCGACATTGCCCGAACCGCTGCTCTCGAAGCCGGGTACGCCGAAACTGTGGCCGGGGTGCAGCTCAATCGCTTCTGCTCGTCGGGTCTCGAAGCCATCAACATGGCCGGTGCCTACGTCATGTCGGGTCAGGTCGATGCCATTGTGGCCGGGGGTGTGGAGAGCATGTCGCGGGTGCCGATGGGCAGCGATGGCGGAGCTATTTTTATGAATCCGCAGATTGTGGCCCGCCATAACATCGTGCCACAGGGTATTTCTGCTGATTTGATTGCCACCAAATACGGCTACTCACGGCAGGACGCCGACGGGTTTGCCGCTGAATCGTACCGCCGGGCCGAAGCCGCGCAGGCCGACAATCGCTTTCATAAAACGCTGGTACCGTTGAAAAACGACCTCGGTATCACCGTACTCGACCGCGATGAGGGCGTCCGGCCCGGCACCACCGCCGAGAGTCTTGGTAAGCTGAAACCCGCGTTTGCCAGCATGGGGCAGATGGGACTCGACGCGCTGGCGTTGCTGAAGTATGCCGAGTTCGACAAAATAAACCATGTACACCACGCCGGAAACTCGTCGCAGATTGTGGACGGGGCGGCTGCGGTGTTGGTGGGTAGCAAGGCTTTTGGCGAGCAGACCGGCCTGAAACCCCGCGCCCGCATCAAGGCCTTCGCCATTGTCGGTTCGGAGCCAACCATCATGCTGACGGGACCCGTTCCGGCCACGCGCAAGGTGCTGAAACGGGCGGGCATGAGTATTTCGGATATCGATTTGTTCGAGGTGAACGAAGCCTTTGCCGCCGTGCCGATGCTGTTCATGGACGAGTTCGGCGTGGACCACAGTCAGCTCAACGTCAACGGCGGGGCCATTGCTCTCGGCCATCCGCTGGGCGCAACGGGGGCCATTATTTCGGCCACGCTGATTGACGAGATGGAACGTACCGGCAAGCAGTTTGGTCTGTCCACGCTCTGCATCGGTGGCGGCATGGGAATAGCCACTATTTTTGAACTGGTATGATGGTCAAAGGTCATCTACTGACCGAATAAGCCGGATGCCTTCACCCGCACAGGCAGGGGCAAAATCGGCATCGAAGCTGGCGACTTGTGTGACGTTGTTAAGAATACAGGTAGCCAGAATCAGAGCGTCGTTGGGCAACAGGTTATATTGTTGCATCAGACGTAAATGTAAGGGGATGATGTCCGGCCCGGCGTCAAGCCACGTCATTTGCGCCAATAAGTCGAGCGGGTTGTGAGCCTGAAAAACGGCTGGTATTGCACCGTCTTGCTTTAGTGTAACGGGTGCTTTACCACCACCAATGGCCAGCCAATAATAGACAAACTCGCTTAGAACAATCTGACTGATGCACAACGTATAGTTTGTCTGTCCAGCCAGATTATTGAACAAGCTCGGTTTCGTCTTTTTAGCCCATTCGACTAAAATCGAACTGTCTAAAAACAGCTTATTGCTCATAGACGTTCATGGAATCCCAATTGAAGTTAGGATTAGGTTTGGGTAGTTTATCGAAAAATACCTTCGCGGTTTCGGCCAGGCTAAGATTGAACGGCGGCTGGCTTCGCGCTGATCGGACGTCAATAATCAGTTCTTCATTGGGGTCGGCTTCGGGTACGTCGATAACTACCCGACCATTCTGGGGTTTCTGAATTACTCGAATCGCTTCCATAATCAGGTTTTTTATAAATCTACAAAAGAAT
>JACMPG010000128.1 GCA_014377625.1 Spirosoma sp. | reverse complement strand
TTTCATAAAAAATGAATAAGTTTTTATTATTATTTATCCTTCCGGTACTCGCTGGAATAAGCAGTTCTTTCGCGCAAAAACAGCCCGTTGATCTGGTCAATCCAACCGTTGATGCGGCCAACTCGCGCTGGTTCTTTTTTAATTCGGCGAGTCGCCCGTTCGGGATGGTCAACCTCAGCCCCGACAATGCCGTCAACGCCGACTGGGGGGCTGGCTATCGGTATCATTCCGATAGCATCAAATGCTTTAGCCATGTTCACGGCTGGCAGTTGTCGGGCGTTCCCGTACTGCCCACAACGGGCGAGTTTAAGGGGCATCTTGGACCCGAACAGTACGGTTCGCGGTTCTCGCATGAAAAGGAGGTGATCAAAGTGGGTTATCATAAAGTAGTGCTGGATGCCTACAACATCACCGCCGAACTGACCTCGACTACCCGCGTTGGCTTTCACAAATACACCTTTCCGGCCTCGTCACAAAGTAATATTCTGTTCGACTTTTCCACGTTTTTGGGGCCATCTGACACCCAGAAGGGCTACGTAAAAAAGGTTAGTAATCAGGAGATTGAAGGGTATGCCATCATGGCTCCAACCGTGCGTCGGCCTAAAACCCTGACCGTTTTCTTCGTTGCGGTTTTCGATAAGCCGTTTGATTCGTTCAACGGCTGGCGGAACGGTACACTCGAACCGATTGCTGACGTTATCGAGGGCGAACGGACGGGCGCGTACCTCAGCTTTACGACCAAGGCGGGCGACGTGCGGAAAATGAAAGTGGCCATTTCGTACGTCAGCGAAGCGCAGGCCCGCATCAACCTCAATGCCGAACTGCCGCACTGGGATTTCGAGAAAACGGTGCAGGATAGCCATACCGACTGGAACCAATGGCTGAGCCGGATCGACATTCAGGGCGGCACCGATACCGAGCGCAGCCGTTTCTACACCGACCTGTGGCACGCCCTGCTGGGTCGCCGGATTATCTCGGACGTAAACGGAAAGTACAGCGACATGACCGGGCCTGAGCGGCTCATCAAACAAATACCGCTGGATGCCTCCGGAAAACCCAAATTCAACCACCACAATTCGGACTCATTTTGGGGGGCACAGTGGACAATCAATACCCTTTGGCATCTGGTGTATCCGGAGGTGACCGAATCGTTTGTCAACTCGATGGTGATGATGTACCAGGACGGGGGCCTTATTCCCCGTGGCCCGGCGGCGGGCAATTATACGTATGTGATGACCGGGGCGGCCACCACGCCCTTCATCGTGAGTGCCTATTTAAAAGGAATCAGGGGCTTCGACATTGAAAAAGCCTACGAGGGCATGCGGAAAAATCACTTCCCCGGCGGCATGATGAGCAAGGCGGGCTATGAACACAAGACGTTTAAAGGCGGGGGCATTGAGTATTACATAGAGCGGGGTTACGTGCCGCACCCGCTGGGCAAGATTCGTTACGGCTTTCATCAGGACGGTTCGACCCAGACCCTGGAGTATGCTTATCAGGATTATACGCTGGCTCAGATGGCCAAAAAACTGGGCAAAACCGACGATTATACGCTGTTTATGAAGCGGGCCGAAAACTACAAAAACGTCTGGAATCCTGATCTTGGCTGGATGTGGAACCGCACACTGGATGGAAAATGGGGTGAACCCGTCGATATTCTACGCTACGACAACGGTTGGGAAGAGGGAAATGCCGCCCAGTATAGCTGGTTTGTACCGCATGATATACAGGGACTGATAAAGCTGATGGGTGGCCGCGAAGCCTTTACCACCAAGCTGAACAGTTCGTTTGAAAAAGCCCGGAAACATGATTTCGTTTCGGGAAAAGCGCACGACAAAGAAACGCTCGAAGAACTGCGCCGGGTATTTATCAACTACGGCAATCAGCCCAGTATCGAAACGGCCCATTTGTTCAACTATGCTGGCGCACCCTGGCTCACGCAGTACTGGACGCGGCAGGTGATCGAGAAAGTGTACAGCGGTATTTCGCCCGATTCCGGCTACAGTGGCGACGAAGATCAGGGGCTGATGGGTAGCCTGTCGGTGTTGCTCAAAACGGGCTTATTCTCAACCAACGGCGGCACCACGCCTGAACCGTTTTACGAGATCAGCAGTCCGATCTTTAACAAAATCACAATTCATCTCAACCCTAAGTACTACAAGGGGAAACAGTTTGTAATCGACGCCACCGGCAACTCAAGCCAGAACCTCTATATCCAGTCGGCACAACTGAACGGTAAGCCCCTCAATCGTCCGTGGGTTTCGCACGAAACGGTTGTCAATGGCGGCACCCTGACCCTGCAAATGGGTGATAAACCCAATAAAGCGTGGGGAAGCGCCCCCGAACAGGCACCCGTTTCGATGTCGACGGAGGCTGAAAGACGATAAATGCAGACACTTTTACCTGTTTATGACCATGAAACGAAATGGACTAAGCTGCTTCTTGTTGGTGGCGCTGGTAGTTTGTTTTTCCGGATTCATTACCGATCCGATAGAAGGCTCATGGGATTGTACCATCCATCCAAACGACCAGCTTTCCGGAACGCTGACACTAAGAAAGGCGAATTCATCGTATCCGGAACCCTGTTTTCATTCGAAGAAGGAGAAATATCCCTGCAAAATACAGCCTTCGACGGCGGGCAACTGACCGGGAGCTTCACCGTTCGGGGTGTAGCCTACCAACTGGCCGCCGAGATGAACGAGGGCAAACTTACAGGAAGCGTTTCGTCGGGAAATAAACGCGTTACCATGGTGGCCAAACGGATAGCAGAACCCGCCGAAACCTATACTCCCCCCAACGTAGCGTACATTCTGTCGGATAATGACCTGATCGGTTTTGAACGAAACATTGACCACGCCGGTCTGATTGAGCGCTTCAATCGGGAAGGTTACACGCGTGGAGAGCGAATTTACAATGACGGTTGCATCAACTGCCACGGCAATCAGGAGATTGAGGGGTCTATCCCGATGGCCCATAAGTTTTGGTTGCAGCAGTTCAAGGCCGGCTACGATCCGTTTTCGCTGTATCAGACCATCACCAAAGGGCATGGGTCCATGCCGCCCCAGATGACGCTGACCCCGCAGGAAAAGTACGACGTGATTTCGTACATCAGGGAGAATTTTATCCGGGAAACGAATCACAGCCAGTACTTTACCGTCACACCCGGCTACCTGGCCAAACTGCCCGCAGGTACATCGAAAGGCCCTGCCGTAAAGCCCTACCATCCCTGGTCTGCTATGGACTACGGTAATTTCTTTATCAATACCTACGAACTGGCGGATTCGGCAACTGGCCCAAAACGGTTTCATTCGCCGGGACGGGCTCCGTATGCCGATGAAGATTACCGGAAGAATAATTTTGCGTACAAAGGCATCGCGGTGCGTCTGGACCCCGGGGCCGGTGGGGTATCGGCCGGCAAGGCCTGGATGATAGTTGACCACGATGTCATGCGCGTCGCGGGTGGGTGGACAGGCGATGGGTTTATCGATTGGGAAGGCATTTTGCTCAACGATAAACATGAAACCTACCCCCGAACAATCGGCCAGCTGCATTTTGAAACGCCCGTGGGGCCGGGCTGGGCGAATCCATCGACAGGCTCGTTCGAGGACCCCCGCTTTACAGCCCGTGATGGGCGTCAGTTTGGACCATTACCCAAACAATGGGCGAACTACAAAGGGCTGTATCATCACGGGAACACGGTAATTATTGCTTACTCCGTAGGTCGTGCCACCCTTCTGGAAAAGCCGGGCCTGGAAAATGCCAACGGCCAACCGGTTTTTACCCGAACTTTGACCATTAGTCCCGCGCAGCAGGTGCTTAAAACGAGAGTAGCCCGGGCGGGTACCCAGGTAGCGGTAACCGGAAAGGGAGCATCCCTGAAAGAGGAAAATGGGTATGTAGTTTTACACATTTCCGGGTCGGTGAAAACAACCGTTAAGCTGTTTATCGCAAAGCCAGGCAGTGAAAATCTGGCGGATTTTGTCGCCCACGCCCCGAAGCCGGAATCACTTGAAAAATATACCCACGGAGGCAAACCGCACTACCCACAAACGCTGCATACAACAATTGCACGGGGAAATGAGGAAGGTTTGTTTGCCGTGGATCAACTAACGCCACCCTACGAAAACCCCTGGAAATCGAGGATGAAGCTCAGCGGTATTGATTTTATGAAAAACCCGAGCGTCGCTGTTTTATGCACCACGGACGGGGATGTATGGAAGGTCACCGGGTTGACAAATGCCACTGGAAAACTAAACTGGAAACGGATTGCATCGGGGCTTTTTCAGCCGTTGGGGATAAAAGTCCTGAACGAAAAAATATACATTACCTGTCGTGACCAACTGGTGTTACTCCGCGATTTGAACGGTGACGGAGAAACCGATTATTACGAAAGCTTCAACCATGACCATCAGGTAACCGATCACTTCCACGAATTTGCCATGGGCCTGCAGGCCGATAAGCAGGGGAACCTGTACTATGCCAAAAGTGGCCGCCACGCCCGCGAAGCCCTGACCCCCCAACACGGAACCTTGCTAAAAGTCAGCAAAGACGGCGCAGCGACGCAGATTCTGGCTACCGGGTTCAGGGCTGCCAACGGCGTTTGTATCAATCCCGACGGCAGTTTTATCGTGACCGACCAGCAGGGCTACTGGAATCCGATGAATCGCGTTAACTGGGTGGACGGCAAGCAGAAATTCTACGGCAATATGTGGGGCTATAACCCGCCAAAAGACTCGACAAAAGCGGCCATGGAGCAGCCCCTCGTCTGGATTGATATGGAGTTTGACCGGTCGCCATCGGAGCTTCTTTGGGTAGACAGTAAAAAATGGGGTCCACTGAATGGCGGTCTGCTCAGCTTTTCGTACGGCTACGGGAAAGTTCAGCTGGTGCTGCCCGAAGATGTGAATGGACAGAAGCAGGGTGGGGTGATTGATTTGCCGGGTGTAAAATTCCGGACGGGGGTGATGCGCGGACGGTTCAACCCCGCCGATGGGCAGTTATATGCCTGCGGTATGTCGGCCTGGGGCACATCGCAAACGATTAAGGGGGGTGATTTCTATCGCCTTCGGTATACCGGTAGGCCGGTACCAGTGCCCACCCGACTGAGCGCCGAAAAAGATGGGGTTGCGTTGACGTTTGCAACTGAGTTAGCCGGGCAAAGCACCCGGAATCCCGCCCATTTTACCGTACAAAGCTGGGATCTGAAGCGGAGCCGGAAATATGGCTCCGACCGGTACAATACCCAAACACTGACCATTGCTGACGTGCGGATAAGTCGGGATAAAAAGACCGTAAAGCTCATGCTACCCGATATAAAACCAACTGATGTGATGACCATTGCTTATACGGTCACGGATGCGAAGGGGCATACTTTTACCGGCAAAGTACAGAACACGATTCACACGTTGAGAAAAACAAGTAATCAACTCTTTGCGGTCGCTAACCAGTAAGTAACGCCAACCGGCTGGATGACTTGACCATCAAATCTTTTCGGAAGGTACTCCGTCGGTGTTGGGGAAAATCAATGCGGCTGGTGACTCTATGCTCATCAGGGGTCAATATTTCAGGCATGGGGTGGCGTAAATTCTACGCGTATTCTGGCGTTTTATCCGGACGGCAACGCCACCGAATTTTCGGCGCTGGTAGGCGTAGATGATAAAGGAAACAAAGGCTTACCTCACACATTTTACGTAATCGGCGACTGAAAAATCCTGTTCGACAGTGGAGAGATGCGGCTGGGGGACGAACCTAAAAAGGTGTTGACCTGGCTAAAATTGGCCTGAAAGGCTCGTTCAACTTGCGCGATGTGTGGCGGCAAAAAAATATTGGTGAATTTAAGGGGGTATTCAAAACTGACATACCTCATCATGGCGTTGTGCTGTTACGGGTGCTTCCTGAGAAATAAATAAGACGTTTTTATCAACATGACCACTAAAAGACCGTTTATACTTGCATTTGCCGCATTCGTTGTGTTCTCTGCCTTGGTTGCGGGATTCAGTATTACCACTTTTGACGAACCCCAACTTTCACTTGACGCCTATAAAGTAGAAGATGGCTTTTCGGTAAAGCTAATTGCTTCCGAGACATTATTGAAAGCCCCCGTCAGTATGGACTTTGACAACAAAGGCCGGATGTGGGTGGTCGAGATGATTGGCTACATGCCCAATCTGGAAGGTATTGGTGAAGATGACCCTACGGGTAGAATATCCATCCTGGAAGATATCGACAGAGATGGTGTAGCCGACCACGCCAAAGTTTTCTTAGATAATCTTGTTTTGCCAAGGGCATTGGCCCATGTTTACGGCGGATTGCTGTATGTGGACGGCCCTAAACTTTGGTTTGTCGAGATAAAAAACGACAAGCCCGGCAAAAGAACATTAGTCGATCCTGTGTATGCCGAAGGTGGTAATGTGGAGCATTCATCCAACGGCTTAATGATGAATATTGATAACTGGATTTATAATGCAAATTATAACTTCCGGTATCAGTTAAAAAATGGAAAATGGCTGAAAGAACCTACGTCGGACCGGGGACAGTGGGGCATCACAAAAGATAACTTTGGACGGCTTTATTTTAATAATAATGCAACTAATTTAAAAGGTGATTATGTGTTGCCCAATAAAATCATCAGAAATAAATATTTCAAACCTACCATTGCCGAAAATCAACGATTAGCCAGTAATCGGGTATATCCTACCCATCAAACATCCGTAAATCGGGGGTATGAAAAAGGCGTTTTGGATGAACAGGGCTTTTTGAAAGACGTTACCGCGGCCTGTGGGCCATTAGTCTATCGGGGTGGTGCTTTTCCGGAAGCGTACAATCAAAACGCGTTTGTCTGTGTTCCGGAAGCTAATCTTATTAAACGTAATGTGCTGGATTTTAAAACATTTCAAACAACCGCCAGTCAGGCCGTTGAGGGTAAAGAGTTTTTAGAATCTACTGACGAAGGTTTTCGTCCGGTCAATTTGTTTAATGGCCCCGACGGAGCCATGTATGTGGTGGATATGCACCGGGGTATTATTCAAAATAAAGCCTATATTTCGCAATACCTGACCGAGCAGCTTGGTCTCAAAAAATTAGATACGTTACAGAATGCCGGGCGTATTTTGAAAATAACCAGTAACCTAACTAAGGCCAATCCCGTACCTGACTTATCGAGGGCAACAACTAACCAGTTAATAGCTTTACTCAGTCATTCAAATGGCTGGTTAAGAGACCGTTCTCAGCAGTTGCTTATTCAAAAGAAAGACCCTTTGGCGATTAAGCCATTACTCGCCTTGACCAAAACAGGCAATGAATTTTTAACGGCTGTCCACGCGCTGTATGTCTTAGATGGCATGAATGCCCTTTCATTCGCCCGCCTGACTGAGGTTATTAACCAATCAAAACAGCCCGAAATAATTGCCCATGCGCTTGGTCTTTTAGAGCCTTTTGCCACGGCGCAACAGGTGCCTGCCATGCAACGTATTTGTACCCAATTGTTGGCCCAAAACAAGGAAATGATAGACCTCTACCTGTCGATGTCGTTACATTCATGGCTCAACTTGTCGGAGGCTACTTTTTTGCCCGTTCTTTCGGAAATAGAAAAAAGGTACGTAAATCAGAAAGTTGTTCAGGAAGCAATTGTTAGCGGACTTAATGGTAAAGAAGCCGTCTATTTGGCCTCTATGTATCCGGGCGATTTGCTGAAAAATAATTTAACAGCAGCCGTAAGCAATCGGGATAATAAGCAACTGAACTCAATTTTTGTGACTGAGATAAATAAGATAGACAACCGGACAAAAGGCTTAAAACTATTCAGAAGTATTTGTGCTACCTGTCACGGTGCCGACGGAAAAGGTATTCAGGATCTGGCACCGCCACTTAAAGGTTCGGAATACATTGACGGTTCCATGAAACGTCTGGCGTCCATTATTTTGCACGGTATCAGTGGGCCGATCCATGTGAACGGGAAGCTGTATCAACTGAATAACGAAATGCCGGCGCTACTCAATAACAAAGAAATCAGCGATCAGGATATTGCCGATATTATCCGATTTACCCAAAATGCTTATGCGAAAGTAGGGAAAGGCATTTCTGCCAGTGACGTAAAAAAAATGCGTGATAGAAAACCGGCTGGTAGTGGCGTTTTGAACGAAAAACAATTGCTCGAAGATGATTTCGACAAGTGAGTAAGCAGGCACTAAACCTCCGCCCACCGGAAAAGACTAAACTGTTCACTATTTTATTTCTCTACTTATCGCTTGTTGTCAACGCTCAAAAAACAACCCCTGTCTGGCTGGATGACCTACCCATTCAAATCTCCCCGAAAGAGATTAGACCGGTTCAGGCAAAGAGCGATTATAGCTATGATACACTGCGTATCAATGGAGTGAACTACTCAAGAGGATAAGGCGATACAAGGAGACAAATCTGGAGAGTAGCCGAACGTACATTGCTTATCGAATGAACGAAACGGACGTCCGAGATCGGCCTGACCGGTAGTTCGATAAGTAGAAGCTCAGGCTGTAAATCAAAACAGGCAGAATCGTAAATTGTAACACGGGCGTTAGGCCCACCCCAATGCCCGGAATAATAGGCATGCTATCCGCGTAAACCCAGTTCCCGGCTGATAGATGGGCGATCTCCGATACGGTTGCTCCGGCACCACCCACGATTATTAACCATAAAACGCGGGAAACAGTCAGGTGCATGATCCAAAGGCCATCTCTGTATATGAGTGCGAAACCAAAATAAAGCAAACCGACCATAATGACATCGGCCAATGAAGCCAATGCCAGGAATATGAAGTGCGGCAGATCATACGTGCAGCTGGTGTATAACGGGCAATGACCTATTTCCCAGACGTAGTTCAACAGAAATGCCAAACCGACCAATGCGCTGACAAATCGCCTGAACACTGGTTTGGCGGACGATCTTTTTAAAAAATAAACATACAGTACCACACTGAAAGTCAGGGCGAGAACGGGTACTACGAACATGCTGGGGGTTAGATCAATCATTTTTTTAAGGCACCCACCTCAAAAAGGGTTGCCGTTGTGCTGTTTTTCGATCAATCGACATTAAAACCGCAGGAAAACGCCACCACCCGCCCCAAAGCGGTTAGCATATTACTCATTTTCATACCCCAGTTCTCCATCATCTGCTGCGGGTGTACCTCGCCGGGGTTGAACTTGATGGCCGG
This sequence comes from Spirosoma sp., assembly GCA_014377625.1. Classification (GTDB taxonomy): domain Bacteria; phylum Bacteroidota; class Bacteroidia; order Cytophagales; family Spirosomataceae; genus Spirosoma. The sequence continues at coordinate 14,987 of JACMPG010000128.1, read as the reverse complement.
TGCACCCATACGCATGTCCATTTTCGCCATCTGCATCATCATGCCAATCTTATCGGGACGTGGCACATCGGGTGCGGCCACAACGGCTCCCCGCCCCAGAAAAGCCGACGTTTTGCCCGAACCATCCTGCACCGACGCCCGTATTTTGAGCTTACCACTGGCGGGAATGGTAACGATGAAATCATATGATTCGGATTGAACGATACGTGGGCCTTGATTTTTTTGGTGTTAGCAGATGCATGTTGAAATAACGTTGAAGAACTACCCTGTTCTTTATGAACAAGATGCCGTTGCAGTTGATTTTGTAAGATTACCCGGCAGGATTATAAAACAATCGGGTCGGGCTGCCGGTTAGATGTCGTTGCCCCTGACTACCGTACAAAGGCCGTCCCGACAGCCACCAGGCTCGTTACAGAATTGTCCCGCCCGCCTGTGAGATTCAGAAGCTGTCTGAGTTAATCGAAATACAGGCACCGATACCGGTTTATAAAATTCGGTGTACGCCTTGCAAGATTTTTGCCGCTCTCCCCACACGGCTGCTTTCTGGGTTATACCCTGATAGAGATAACCTCCAAACGAACGCATCAGCTACATGGATCATAATCACCAGCCAATTTCCGGTACGCCCGGCGAACCACCCGCTGAAGAGCAGGCTTTACAACACATTGGTCATGATGGACAGAGTGGTACCGGCACCCCCGAAGAACACCGGGGTGGTACTGGTATGGATAATGACCATACCGACCATAGCAAAATGGACCATAGTAAGATGGACCACAGTAAAATGAGCCGTGACCAGTTGGACCATAGTAAGGTGGACCACAGCAAGATGGGACACGGTGGCCATGATCACGGAGCAATGATTGCCGACTTTCTGCGCCGGTTCTGGGTGTGTATCGTGCTGTCGGTACCCGTCGTTGCCCTGTCGCCGATGGTTCAGAATCTGATCGGTTACGAACTCGACTTTGCCTTCCGCAACTGGTTCGTCATTGGAATGGCTACCATTATTTACGTTTATGGTGGCTGGCCGTTTCTGACCGGTCTGGTGGGTGAACTGCGCAACCGGCAGCCCGGCATGATGACGCTGGTAGCCGTGGCCGTCACGACCGCCTACCTGTACAGTGTGGCCGTATCGGTGGGCTGGCTGCGGGGTATGGATTTCTTCTGGGAACTGGCCACCCTGATCGACATCATGTTGCTGGGCCATTACATCGAGATGAAGTCGGTGGCCGGGGCTTCGCGCTCGCTCGAACTGATTGTGCAGATGCTGCCCTCCGATGCCCACAAACTCGATGGAGAGACCATCACCGACGTGCAGGTAGATTCACTCAATAAGGGCGATATGGTACTGGTCAGGCCTGGCGAGCGCATCCCGACCGACGGGGAGGTAATTGAAGGCAGCAGCGCGGTAAACGAGAGCATGCTAACTGGCGAGAGCGTTCCGGCCCAGAAGACGGTCCATGATTCGGTCATTGCCGGGGCCGTCAACGGCGAAGGATCGCTCAAAATCCGGGTGTCGCACCGGGGCGAAGATAGCTACCTCAATAAAGTGGTTAAAATGGTCGAGGAAGCGCAGGGAGCCAAATCCCGGACGCAGAGCCTGGCCGACCGGGCGGCTGGCTGGCTTACGCTGCTGTCGCTGTCGGTTGGTTTCATTACCCTGATTGCCTGGCTGGTGGCGGGTAAAGACACGGCCTTTGCCATCGAGCGGATGGTGACCGTGATGGTAACGACCTGCCCCCACGCGCTGGGTGTAGCCATTCCGCTGGTGGTAGCTATTTCAACGGGCATCTCGGCCCGCAACGGGCTGCTGATTCGCAACCGCACGGCCTTTGAGGAGTCGCGTAAAATTACGGCGATGGTCTTCGACAAAACCGGTACGCTGACCGAAGGCGCGTTTGGTGTAACCCGCGTCAAGACGCTGACTGATAGCATGGATGAGAAGACGCTGCTGGGTACGGTGGCCGCTTTGGAGCAACAGTCGCAGCATCCCATTGCGGAAGGTATTGTGCGGGAAGCTAAAAAGCGCAATTTGGACCTGCCCGCCATCGAAAACTTTCAGTCGATCACCGGCAAGGGCGTTTCGGCAACGGTAGACGGCAAATCGGTCGTAGTGGTCAGCCCCGGTTATCTGAAAGACAAAAATATTCCGTTGCCACCGGACGCGCTGTCGGGCGCAATCGAAACGGTCGTATTTGTGCTGATGGACGACCAGCTTGTGGGCTATGTGGCCCTGGCCGATAAAATCCGGGATGATTCGAAGGAAGCTGTGCAGCGGTTACAGCAGTCGGGTATCAAGGTGTACATGGCCACCGGCGACAATCAGAAAGTAGCTGATGCGGTAGCGAAAGAGTTGGGTTTGGATGGCGTTTTTGCCGAAGTACTGCCCGATCAGAAAGTGACCATTGTTAAAGATTTACAGGCGAGAGGGCAGTTTGTGGCCATGACCGGCGACGGCGTCAACGATGCCCCGGCGCTGGCGCAGGCCAACGTGGGGATTGCCGTTGGCTCCGGTACCGACGTAGCCGCTGAAACCGCCGATATCATCCTGGTCAACAGTAACCCGACGGACATTACGAATCTGGTTGATTTTGGGAAGGCCACCTACCGCAAGATGATTCAAAACCTGGTGTTGGCCACGGGCTATAACGTCATCACGATTCCACTGGCTGCTGGTGTGTTATATCCGCACTTTGTCCTTAGCCCGGCCATCGGTGCGGTGCTGATGAGTGCCAGTACGGTTATTGTGACTCTCAACGCGCAGTTGCTGAAACGGAGTATGAAACAGAAACCGGGCCAGCCGCAAACCCCCTCAAACTAACGCCCGAATCCGGCTGCCTTATCGGCTCCGAAAAGCTATACCTGCTTCGACAAAACAGGCTATTTTTAAATATGAATTCCCTGATTGAAGCTCCCGCTTCGATGAGCCACTATTACTATGTAAATCTTTGGTTATAAAATAGTTAGCAACAGAACAAGTATCATATCGGCGACTGATTTAAGTCATAGAAATCCCGTTTTCAACACCCCACCTTTATTGAGGCATTCGGCACTCGAATCGCCGTTTCTTATTTCGTATAGGCTAATCCATTCATTGATTCGTATGAAAACCCTCTGCATACCAGCATGGCTGACCTTCGCGCTCGCAACCATAACCCTCTTGGGTCAGCCTAGTCAGCTTGTCGCCCAAACTCCGCCGACGGGTAGCGGAGTTTATCTGACCGTCGCCGATTACAAACAGGGAAAACTGGCTCTTCAGGTCGATTGCAAAACGGAAAAGCACCGCATTCGGCTGCACGACTTCTTCGGCAGTGCATCTATTGATGTTATTCATAACGGCGAAAAACACACCTTTCAAAAGGATAATATTTATGGCATCCGGGATTGTGATGGCAAGGATTATCGGTTTGTGAGCCGGGAGGAATATCAGATGCTGGAAAGCCGGACGATCACGATCTACGAGAAGCTGACAGTCGCCACCAGTACGACAGGCAAAGGTATTCGCACCGTTGAGCTGGTTTATTTCAGCCTTCAGCCCGACTCGGACCTGCTGCCGCTGACCGTCGCCAACCTGAAAAAAGCCCTGCCCGCTAACCACAAATTCCACGACCTGCTTGACGAAAATTTCCGCCTGGACGCGGATGCTGTAGCCTATGATCCTACGCACAAGATGTATAAAGTGAATCACCTGCTGCAAACGGCTCCCTGATTATCGGATTGCCGAATCGTTACTCAACTCACGCTGTGAAACAACTACTTAGTCCCGTTTTCGGGCTGCTTTTGCTGGCCGCTGGTCTGCCGCTTCTGGCCCAGACCGCACCACAACAGCCCATGCTGACCCCTGCTTGGCCAGCCGACACCGTCAGCTATCGGGGCATGACGATGAGCCTACCTGCCTCCCGCGAGTATGCGACGCAGCGGGTGAAACTTACCGGCAAACGGGTAGAATATGACCTGACGGTGGCCGAAACAATGGTCAACGTCACCGGAAAACCCACCAAAGCCATAACCCTCAACGGCCTCATGCCCGGCCCAACGCTGGCCTTTACCGAAGGCGATATGGCCGTAATTCGGGTGCACAATACCCTCAGGACCGAAACCTCAATGCACTGGCACGGTATTTTGGACCCAAGTCGGCAGGACGGGGTGGCCTACCTCAACACGCCCCCCATCGGCCCCGGCCAGTCGCGGACCTTCGAGTTTCCCATTGTGCAATCGGGGACGTACTGGTATCATTCGCACACGCCGTTTCAGGAACACAGGGGTGAATCCGGTCCCATTGTGATTCAGCCACAGCAGCCAACAGTCAAAACCGACCATGAGCTGGTGATGCTGCTGGCCGACTGGACGGATGAAAAGCAGGCCTACGTGATGAAAAACTTGAAACGGGGTACGGAATGGTACTTGATCAAAAATGGTAATGCGCAGCCCCTCAGCCAGATTATCAAGCATCGGGCGTTGGGCGCATACCTGACGCAGTCCTTTAACCGGATGCCACCGATGGGTATTTCGGATAACTACTACCAGCGGTTTCTCATCAACGGCAAAGACACCAGCCGCTACGAGCAGTTCAGGCCCGGCGAAACCGTCCGGCTGCGGGTCATCAACGCGGCAGGAGCTAGTTATTTCCACGTTCAGTTTGCCGGTGGCCCCCTGCGGTTGATTGCTGCCGACGGGATTCCAGTTGTGCCTATTACGGTGGACCGGGTGCTGATGGCCATTGCCGAAACGTATGATTTCGTCATCACCATCCCGGCCAGCGGAGCGTATGAATTGCGGGTTTCGGCCCAGGATGGCTCCGGCTATGCGTCAGCATTTCTGGGCAAGGGTAAGCCTGTTTTTGCGCCTAAAATCCCCAGGCCCGACATCTACCAGATCACGACCGCAATGAGCAAAATGCCGGGCGGAAACCGCAGCAGAATGAGTTTTGGTAAGTACAAGCCCCTCGTCCGGCTACTACCACCCGGTACGCCCGAAGCCAGCATAAACATGTCTGGCATGGATATGCCTGGCATGGACAAACCCAAAGCGAAAATGCCCGGTATGGCGATGTCCGACATGACAACGAATCCCGATACAATATCCCCCAAAATGGCCGATGGGATGATAAAATCAGGGATGCAAATGCCCATGTTTGATAAATTCAATACGTTTAATTACAAGCAGTTGCGTTCGTTGGAAAAAACAACGTTCCCCACCAATCGCCCCATTCGGGAGGTGACGCTGAACCTGTCGGGGGATATGCGCCGGTACATCTGGGGGTTCAACGGCAAGACGCTGTCGGGGGCCGACGCGATTACCGTTCGCCGGGGCGAGATCGTACGGTTCCGGCTGGTGAACGGAACGATGATGTTTCACCCGCTGCACCTGCACGGGCATTTTTTCCGGGTGCTCAACGGGCAGGGCGCGTATTCGCCCCTCAAGAACACGGTCAATATCTCGCCGATGGAAACGGTGGTGATCGAATTTCTGGCCGATGAAGAGAATGACTGGTTTTTCCACTGCCACGTGCTGTACCACCTGGTCGGTGGGATGGGGCAGGTGGTGCATTACGAAGGCACGACGCCCGACGCCGACGTGATAGCCGCCCGTAACAGCGCGTCCAGCCCCATGAAAGACCCGGCGGGCGACAATAAATACTACTTCTGGGGTCGACTCGATGCGGGTTATCCAACGAGCTATCTAGCCCTGAACTACTCGAATCAGCGCAACGCCTTTATCATTGGAGGGGACGTGAACCGGCGCGGTCAGTTCGAGCTGGATGCCGATTATGAACGCTACCTAACACAATACCTGCGCATTTTCGGCGGCATCGACGCGGGTAACGAACGGTTTCTGCGCCGGTCAACGGCGGGTACGGACGTTCCCAATGAGCAGAAAATTGTTCGGGGGGTGGTGGGGGTTCGTTACCTGTTGCCGTTTCTGATCGACTCCGAAGTAAAATTCGATGCGTTTGGGAACGTGCGGTTTCAAGTGTCGGGTGAGCAGCAGCTTTTGTCCCGGCTAATCCTGACTTATCAGGCGCAGTGGCTGGTGAGCAGCTACACCCGGCTGCACATCGATCTGGACTATTTGCTGACCAAAAACCTGGCCTTATTCGTCAACTACGATACGCGCTACAACAGCGTCAGTGGGGGGATGGCTTACCGCTTTTGAGTTGGTCGGCCATGTATATAGCATTGACAGTTAATTGGTTGTGCATGGTTTTACTGTGTTCAGCTGCCCTTTTTATTTTTTCGCGTTAAACAAAAATCGACTATGATCACGGTACACAAACCCACAATGTCGGCCCGTTGGCTGACCGTCCCCGCAGCGGCCATGGCCCTGTTCCTGCTCACAGGCCGCCCGGCCCAGAGCCAAACGATGCCCAAAGGCGAGACCCATACGGCCATGAAGATGGCCGACGAGTCGATGATGATGAAAAACGGCAAAATGATGATGATGGAAGGGGGTAAAATGAAGCCCATGACCATGAACATGACCATGAGCGACGGTACCGTGTGCATGACTGACGGTACCTGCAAAATGAAAGACGGCACCATAATGAAGCTGAAAGAGGGCGACCAGTGCATGATGGAAAACGGAAAAATGGTCATGCACCCCGGCTCGATGAAGCACCACAGAAAAGCGGGTGCTAAAATGGGTAAAATGAAAATGAACGGGTAAACGAATCGGGCAGGCCAACGTGTCCCGAATCAACTATGACTACACGAAAGGGGCATAAACGACAAAGCCGGCCATCGGGGTATGATGAACCGGTAAGGAAATGACGTACTTAATCTCAAGGCTGGCTGATGAACAGACCATCCCGACCGACGTAATTAATCGGCAAAAAATCCAGGACTTACGCAGAACTTCTAAAGGAGATTTAAGGGGTTTTGCGTAAGTCCTGTTAAAATCGTATTCGGTTTTCGCTGACGGCTGCCAGTTATATCCCCTGTATAAAACCATTCCTCATGAATACCATGACCACCCTTTCAGAGATTACAAACTTGCTCAAAGCAAGAGGGTATACGACTGATTTCAATCTAAAGGAAAATTACCTGGAATGCGATGGGAATCTTTTAAAAATATACCCTGGCGAATTTGTGATCGATAAACAGTATCGGTTTGAAGGCCCGTCAGACCCTGGCGATGAAGCAATCGTATATGCTATTTCATCCCAAAAACATGATGTAAGGGGAGTGCTGGTAAACGGGTATGGCACTTCCAGTAGTAGTATTACAGATGAAATGCTGAAAGCACTTTGTGTGAATTCGCAAAACTTGTAACGAACAATTGTAAATCCTCTTTTTATAATTTTCTCTCACTCACTTACAAGATTTCGTCAGGGCTGCTTCTGATACTGGTTAGGCGACCATCTTTACTGAATGATGGTCAATATTTACCAACAAAGAATATGGGTAAGCTGGTTGCTGACTGGTTTGGTCGTTGCGCTGGCTGGCTGCCATCAAACCCGCGAAGACCGTCCCCGAACGACGAACCCATCGGCACCCACCACCATCCGGTTCAATGGTACATCCTACGAACTGCTGCGGCACGGTAAACCCTACTTCATAAACGGCGCGGGTGGCGTCAGTCATTTTGAGGAGATCAAAGCCGCCGGGGGCAACTCGGTACGTATTTGGGATGACATCGACGCCGACCGGCTCCTGGACGAAGCGCAGGCCCTGGGGCTGACGGTTATGTTTGGTTTGTGGGTCGAACGTGAGATGGAGGGTTTCGACTACAACGACCGGGCAGCCGTTGAGCGGCAGTACGAGCGCATCCGTAAAACGGTCCTTAAATACCGAAACCACCCCGCCCTGTTGTTGTGGTGCGTGGGCAACGAGTGGTCGCAGGAAGCCGATAACTTCAAGGTCTTCGGCGAGGTGAATCGCCTGACTCGCCTGGTTCACGAGCTCGATCCCGATCATCCCGTCAGTACCGCCATCTCACCCGACAGCAAGCGGGCCATCTGGTTGGTGAGCCGTCAGTGTCCCGATGTCGATATACTGGCGGTCAACTCCTACGGGCTGACCGACCGCCTGGATGAGTTTTTCCGGCAGGGGGGCTGGAGCAAACCCTATCTCATTTCGGAATACGGCGCACCAGCCTACTGGGAGGTTCCCACTGCGCCCTGGGGCGCGCCCGACGAGCCGGACAGCGAGCAGAAAAATGCCTTTGTGCGACAGTTTTATCAGAAACATATTGGATCGCGCCCGGCGGGGTGCTTCGGCGCGTATTTGTTCTACTGGGGAAACAAGCAGGAAGAGACGCACACCTGGTTCAGCGTGTTTGATGAGCAGGGACGCCAGACGCCACTGGTGGGGCTGATGCGGGAACTGTGGTCGGGTCGGGCCGCGCTCGGTCGGGCCGCGCTCGGTCGGGCCGCGCCCAGCAATCAGGCACCAATGGTTGGCCAGCTACTGGTTGACGGCAGGCCCGACCCCCACCGCTCATTTGACCGTGATACCCTGCTGCACCGGGCCGGCATTCGGGCTACGGATCCCGACCACGATTCTCTGACGTACCACTGGGAACTGAAAACGCGGGCGCAGCCGGGCACCGATTACGTAGGCGTTCCACGTCCTGCCCTAACGGGTCTGCTTGGCCAATCCAACCAGGCAAACATGTTGTTTCGGTTGCCAAAGCAGCCGGGAGCGTATCGTTTGTTCGTCAACGTATACGATCTGCACCGGCACGTCGCCACCGCCAACTTTTCGTTCGAGGTCCGCTAAGCACTTCGGTCAGTTCACGCGCTGCACCAGTAATTCGGCCTGATGCCGCTGCCAGTCTGCCGGGTCAGTAAAGACCACGCCCCGGATGGTGGGGTACCGCTCCTGCATCGACTCGATCGCTTCGGTTGTCCACTGACCACCCCATGAACGGGGGACCACCGATAACAGGCGCGTAATGAGAATTGGTTTCTGCCGGATACTGTACGCGGGGTGGGTGCGTACGGTCGTATGGGGAAGCTGAAACAGGGCCGCAAATGAATGACTTTTGCCGTCGGTAGCCCGCGCCGGGTCGTTGACTACGGCGAACCCCAGCCAGTCGACCGTTTCTGTGCCGGGGTAATACGCCACTACCGAGGAGGGCAGCGATGGACACCACACCCAGGTGATGAGGTCCGTTCCGGGCAATCGGCAGGCCCGTACAACGTGCTGCCAGGCCCGCTGGTACAGGGCCAAATCAGAAGCGTTTGTCAGGCCCCAGATCCGGTCGGGGTTATCGAACTCAGGCATAAAACTCACCAGTACGGGCTGGTTGTTGGTCTGCACGGCCCGCGCGAAACTACGCAGCGTTGTGTCGCGCTCCCCGCGCAGGATACTGCTCAGAAACATCCGAATGTCGCTTTGAGCGTCATCCATAACCGGCGTCGGCTCCAGATACAGCAGCGGCAATTGATTTGTCAGTGTGGACCGGGCGGGCAGGTCGATAGCCGAGTGGGGCGTAACGGGCCAGGCTACGTGGTGGGGAATAATGGGTGGAGACGATGCGGCCTGTTTGGTAAATTTCCCGGCTGGGATGGTACGTAGCCCCACGTAAAACGGGCGCGTAGTGGCGTAGCGCAGGCTGGGCGGGCGTTGGGCGGTTTGCTTCTGGTACGTAAACACCCCCATGCCAATCGTCAGCAGGAGTACCCCGCCAAACAGCGGAATGGCCGCCCGGCGTAGCCCGGCGTAAAGGCCATAGCGCAGATTCCAGGCGGTCAGTCGCCACTGCCAGAGTTGTTTATGCTGATCGGAGAGCCGCCCCAGCCGCGTTTGCAGCCGCCGCACCGTTTTCTCCTGCCCGGCCAGTATCGTCAGCCCCATAATGAACACGTTCAGTAAACCAAACCCGATCATCATCTGAAAGAAGATGTTGTTGAGCGCGAACCGTCCGTACCAATAGATACTGTAGCCAATGGCTCCTGCCGTCATCAGGCTCATGAGCAGGTTGGGCAGCACCAGCCAGGCATGATTACGGGGCCGGTCATCTTTGGGTGTCGGGATGTAGGGTACCCGTACCCGGAACACCGTGTAGACCAAACCCAGCACGTACACCCACCAAGTACCGCTCGCCAAAATGCCACCCACGAGATGAAAGCCCGCTTCGTACCGCTCGATGAGCCAACGCTGGGCGTACTGCCGGATTAGAAAACCCGTCAGCAGCAGGGGTGTATAGACGGTAGCAAACAGCAACATGTCCAACTGGAGGGGTAGCCGCATGGTCAGCAGCGACAGGATGGGAATCAGCAGGTCGATCAGTTGAATGGTCCCCAGCAAATAATAAAGTGGCAGGGTACCGTAGTGCAGCCGCTGCCGCCCGGTCAGGTTGCGAAATACCTTTGGATAGGTCGTGACCAGCAGCTCGAACGTGCCCCGCGCCCACTTGAGCTGCTGTTTGTAGTAGGCCGACAGCGTAGCCGGTACCAGCCCGAATGACAGCGGCAGCGGTACGTACACGGACTTCCAGCCCCCGGCGTGGAGCCGCATGGCCGTGTGCATATCTTCCGAGAGTCCGTTGGCGTGGCCCCCGATGCTATCCAGAGCCGCCCGCCGAAAGGTGCAGTTGGCCCCGATGGCCTGCGCCGTGCCGTAGTTGCCCATAGCGGTCATCATCGGCCCGTAGAAGCTGTACGTCTGTTCAGAAGCCCCAAACGCCACTACGCTTTCCTTGCGGTTATAATAGCCCTGTACGCACTGCACAAACCCAACGGCGGGGGTGTCGAAGTGGGGCAGTACGTGGTCCAGAAAATCCGGAATGGGAACGTGATCGGGGTCAATGATGAGACAAATCTCGCCGGTAGCCTGCCGCAGCGCGTGGTTGATATTACCTGCCTTGGCATCGGTTTTGTCGGTCCGCGTGACGTGAATAACGCCCAGTTCAGCGCACACCTGCCGCAGGTAGGCATCGTTGGCTTCGTCGCACAGATACGTGGTATGCGGATGGGTGATGCGCTGAATTGCGTTCAGCGTATTAACAACCATATCGCGGGGTTCGCCGGGGCAGTAAGTCGTCAGTATATCGACCGTCCAGGTACGGGTCGATTGGGGCGGGCGAATGGGTTTGACCCGCCAGTAGTGGTACCACTCGTGCAACAGCCGGAGCAGTTTGAACAGCACCGAGATCGTCAGCAGCGTGAACAGCGTCGTGTCGCCCCGGTTCCGGGGCTGGAAATACACCCACAGGAACGCTGCGATAAACAGCAGACCCATAACAATCAGAACCCGTACGGGACGGTTATCGCCGGGTTTCGAGGTAAAGCTATAGTCTCCGTTAGGCGAGGAGCCGGTAAAGGTTGGCCAGTTCATGCTGAGTCGTTATCTCATTGATTTAGACCTGATTGTTTTCATTGCGTCATTACAGCTAAATAAAGCACTTCGCCAATGTTCTCCATACCAAATAAGTCAACGGCTCTTCTTCTCAGGCAACTGGTGCGGGCTTTGGCGTAGTTTCGGTATCAAAGCTGACCTGGGTTTTATTCCTGAAATACGTATCCAATGCCCGTTTGCCGAATTGGTGAAACACGACCGGCGTGACGATGATATCGAGTAACGTGCTGGAAATCAGGCCGCCCAGAATAACAGTGGCTACGGGATACAGAATCTCTTTACCTGCCGCCTGCGCGTCGAGCGTGAGTGGAATCAGGGCGAGTGCAGCTACGAGTGCAGTCATCAGAACCGGCACGAGCCGCTCCAGCGACCCCCGGATAATCATCTGTTCGGAGAACGTTTCCCCTTCCTGCTCGATGAGGTGGATATAGTGCGAAATCATCATGATGCCGTTGCGCGAGGCAATTCCCGTGAGCGTAATAAAGCCTACCAGCGTAGCCACCGAAAAGGTGCCGCCCGTGAGCAGTACCGCCACCACGCTGCCAATCAGGGCCAGCGGTACATTGAGCATGATCTGCAGGGCAATCCGGGCGGATTTGAAATGACTGTAGAGCACCAGAAATATGCCCAGAACGGAGAAGATGCTCAGTAATCCAATCAGGTTCGTGGCTTCCTGCTGACTCTCGAACTGGCCCCCGTATTGCACAAAATAACCCGTCGGCAGTTTCACATCCCGGCCAATGGCGGCTTGCAATTCCTTCACCGTGCTGCCCAAATCGCGGCCCTGTACGTTGCAGGAAATCACGATCCGGCGCAGGGTATTTTCGTGCGAAATCGAGTTAATCGAACTGGTATAGCCAATATCGGCTACCTGCGCCAGCGGAATGGCGTTGCCCTGGGCGTCGCTGATCTGGGCCGACTTGATCTTGTCGATGTCAATGCGCTCGTCGTTCTGCACCCTGAGCAGAATGTCGAACGTTTTGGGGCCGTCCAGCACCTGCCCCGTTACTTTCCCGTTATAAAACACCTCCAGATTCTGGGCCACCTTGCCCGCCTGAATACCGTAGCGTTGCAGGGCATCACGCCGGAGTTTGACCATCAACTGCGGCACCATCACCTGCTTTTCGATCTGCACGTCCACCACGCCCGGCACCGCCGAAATGGTCTGCCGGATCTTGTCGGCGTTAGTACGCAGATCGTTCAGATCATTACCGAACAGTTTAATGGCTACCTGCGCCCGCACACCCGACAGCAGATGGTCGAGCCGGTGCGAGATGGGCTGTCCAATGTTGACCGTCACCCCTTTTAACTGGTCCATCTTCTGCCGAATATCGGCCAGCACGGCCTGTCTTGAGCGGTCGGAAGGCTTTATATCCACTTCGATTTCCGAATTAGCAGGTGGCTCGGCGTGTTCGTCTAACTCCGCCCGACCCGTCCGGCGGCTCACATATTGCACTTCGGGTACCTGAAGCAACAGTTTCTCGCCGATTACCCCAATCTTATTCGACTCCTCCAGCGACGTACCGGCTGGGGTCGAGAAGTTGATGGTGAACGAGCCTTCGTTGAACGGCGGTAGAAACTCCGTCCCGAAAAACGGCACTAACCCGACCGATATCAGAATCAGCCCGATAGCCGAGCCAATGATGAGCCGGGGGCGTTTCAGTCCCCAGTGCAGCAGCCGGGTATCCCATTTTTTGAGCCAGCGAACCAGCCCGCTGTCGTGGTCGTCGGTTTTCTGAAACGGACTGGCATCAGGTGCCGGGGAGGGTATTTCGGCCTGTTTCCCCCAAAATGTCCAGTTGATAGGCCTACTCGGTTTGCCCAGCAAATAGCTGCACAGCGCGGGCGTTACCGTCAGCGAAACTACCAGCGAAGCCACAATAGAGGTGATATAGGCGATGCCGAGGGGCGCGAAAATCCGGCCTTCAATACCCTGCATGTAAAATAGCGGGATAAACACCAGTACCACAATGATGGTGGCATAGACAATGGAGTTTCGCACCTCGGCACTGGCGTGATAGATAACCTCAAGCATTGGTTTGGGCGTCGGTAGCGTTTGGTTTTCACGAAGCCGCCGAAATACATTCTCTACATCGACAATGGCATCGTCCACCAGTTCCCCAATGGCAATAGCCAGCCCGCCGAGCGTGAGTGTATTGATCGAAATGTCGAACGCTTTGAAAATAATGGCCGAGATGACGAGCGATAACGGAATGGCTGTCAGGGTGATAATTGTCGTGCGGAAATTGAGCAGGAACAGAAACAGGATAATGACGACCAGGATAAATCCGTCGCGCAGGGCATCTTCTACGTTCCGAAGCGAGGTTTCGATAAAGTGCCGCTGCTGGAATAGATTCGGGTTGATTTTTACGTCGTTGGGCAGCGTCTTTTGCAGTTCAGCTAAGGCTGCTTCCACTTTTTTTGTTAACTCCACCGTACTCGCGCCGGGTTGCTTTTCGACCGTCAGAATAACGGCGGGTTTGCCATTCACGCTGGCATCGCCCCGCTTGATGGCCCCGCCAAATTTCACGTCCGCAATTTGCGACAGCAGTACGGGCAGGCCATTTCGGTTCGCCACCACCGTACCCGACAAATCAGCCAGCGTCTGCACCCGGCCTACGTTCCGGATGAGCACTTCCGACCCGTAGCGGTCGAAAAAACCGCCCGTCGTATTCTGGTTGGTTGCCTGCAATGCCTGATCCACGTCGTCGATCGTCAGGTCATATTGCCGAAGTTTGGCCGTGCTGATGAGGACCTGATACTGCCGCCGTTCACCCCCAATAGGAATAACCTGCGACACCCCCGCAATGCTCATCAACCGTCGGCGGATAGTGAAGTCGGCTAAGGTTCTGAGGTCGGCGGGGCTGGTCGTGTCGGCTGTCAGCCCTACCAGCATAATCTGGCCCATCACCGAACTGATAGGCCCCATCACCGGCGTAATGCCGCCCGGCAGTTGCACGGTTTGCAGCTTCTCGGCCGTTAGCTGGCGGGCACGGTAAATGTCGGTGTCCCAGCTAAACTCCACAAACACCAGCCCCAGACCAGGCGAGGCCACCGACCGCACCGTTTCTACGCCTGGTGCGCCGTTGAGGGCTGTTTCGACGGGTAGAACAATCTGGGTTTCGAGTTCTTCAGGAGCCAGTCCGTTGGCTTCGAGGAAGATTGTAACACGCGGACGGTTCAGGTCAGGCAGTACATCAACGGGCAGGTGGATGGCCGTATATACGCCATAGACCAGCACTAATGCCGCAAAAGCAACCACGAACAGACGGTTGTGCAACGAAAACTGTATAAGGCGATTGAGCATATTGTCAGGAATTTACCCGTCCCCAACCCCTCCCCCGAAGGGAGGAGTTGGGGGTCTGGGCCTTTTTTTAGCCCCTCCCTTCGGGGGAGGGGTTGGGACGGTCGCCCGCTGGCGTGGAGTAGCGTGGCGTTACTTGACAACCAGTACAAAATCGGTGGTATTGATTTTACCCCCGGCGTTAAACTGCACCCAGCCCCGATACACGCCCGCTTTCTCAAACGTGGTATGCAGGTCGAAGGCTCCGTTTTCGACTTCCGGGTGAACATGCAGGTACTGCTTGTCGTCCACGCCCACCACGACCATATGCGCTTTGGCACCGAGGTAATTGTCGAGCGTCGAGGCATCAACTTTTTTGCCCTTTTGCGTCAATACACCCT
>JACMPG010000127.1 GCA_014377625.1 Spirosoma sp. | reverse complement strand
TTGGCCCGCACGACAATCAGGGGCGAATACGGCGACAGGCAGCCATTCTGATCGCGGGCCTGAACAGCATAGTTACCGCTTCCGCTTACCGTAATGCTTTTATCAAGCTGACCACTTGCCCAAACCACCTCGAACGGACTCGTGGCCCGTAGCGTAACGCGATTACCTTCACAGAAGGTAGTAGGCCCCAAAGCCGTCACCGCCGGGATGGCAGGCAGTGGGTTTACCTGAATTATTACGGCATCTGACTCGACGGATGCGCAGCCAAACTGATTACGAGTACGAACCGAGTAACTACCGCCCTGACTAACGGTAATAGTCTGGGTTCCCTGCCCGCTGCTCCACGAATAGCCCGTATTAGCGGGAGTCGATAGACTCACGTTTCGGTCGGCGCAGAATGTAAGCGGTCCGTTAGCGGTTATGGCGGGCTTGTCGGGAATTGGGTTTACCGTTACGGCAATAGTATTAGAGGCAAATGACGTACAGCCATTCTGATCCGTTACGGTCAGAAAATAATTGCCCGGTGCGCTTACCGATACTGCTTTTGCATTTCGCCCATCGCTCCAGTTGTATTGAGTAGCATCGGCGTTTGTTTGTAGAACAGTGTTATCGCCCCGGCAAAAGGTAGTTGGGCGGGCATTAGAAATAGCGGGTGTCGGCGGTAGTGGATTTACATTTAACGTCAGTCCGTTTGAAACGAACTGACAGCCGCTCACGTCGTTGTAACGCACCTGATATGTACCGGCTATTGCGGTACTAAATGTGCGGCTCGTGGCTACGGTAGCGTTAGCCTGATTGACCCACGTTACGTTATCATAGTTGCTGGTAAGCGCGATACTATTCCCGGCGCAGATTGATGGGGGGCGACTATCAACAACGGCAGCTACCGGTGCGTCTGACACGCGCACCTGCCCGGAGAAAAACGTATTTCCCAGCGCGTCTTTGATTTTTGCCCGATACAATCCACCCCCTTTTGTGATGCTGCGTCCCGCTTCTCCCGATTCCCATTGAATGTTGGGAAACTCACCATTCACCGACAAGGTCAGGTTGTTGTTAGGGGCGCAGGCTACCGAAATAGCCGGGGCAGCCGCCGGTCCAATCGGTATGGCCTGTCGAAAAAAGGTGTCGGTCATGCTGGCATTCCAGGCGTTGGCAACCTGCACCAACCCATCGAAGTCGAAGTGTACCCCTTCATTGGCAATACCGCGCGGGGGTCGATTTCTGGGTACCTGTATATTGTCCGTATTTGGCCCGGCAAACATGTTAGCAGTGGCAGCAATCACCTGATCCTGAGCTTTTAGAATAGTTTCATTGCTTCCTCCGATGGGAGGATCACCAAACGAAGCCCGTGCCACCATCCAGGGTACATTACGCCCGAAGTCCTGACGGGTCTGGGCAATAACCGTCTGTAATTGCTGCACGTAGAAGAATTGCTGTGAACCAATCAGGTTATCAGTTTCACCCTGATGCCAGAGTACCGCCCGCACGCCCAGCATGTTGGCATAAAACTGGAGCGCAATTTTGAGATTGATGTACGGTTGCCGGGACGGAAAGGCGTCTCCATTATATACGCCATACGCTATACCACCTTCGGGCGCGCTCTGTGCCCAGTTTTGAACGGCTGTTCCTTCAAAAGCAGCATTAAAAAACATGACGGGTACATTCAGACGTTTCACCAGCAGGTCGCCCAGCTGTCCCCAGCACCAGCTCCCCTGTCCTCTGGGCGCAATGGTAAAACCCGGCGTGTTGTCGAGCAGGGTAAAAACTGGCGTGGGTGGATCATTCGGGAAACCGTTATTAGGATACCGGTAGTTAACGCAGTTAACCCGGTCGTTTTGTGGGTTTGGCGCGTCCTGATGTATGCCCTGCGCGTTGCTCTGCCCAGCAATGACAAATACTTCGCCAATGCCCACCCGCTCTACCGTAGTTTCGGTTCCTACCGGCTGTTCGCCGTTTATGCCGCGCACTTTCAGATCGTACCATCCGCCCTGCCCGGTCAGATCTCCGGCAAACGTTCCGCCAGTTGTATTACTCTGGATGGTTTGCCAATCAGTAGTGGTTCCCTGTCCGCCACGGGCAATGAGCCTGGCTTCTACCCGGGTTAGTGGTAAAGTATAATAGCCTGTAATGCGGATGGTAGCCTGATTAGCTGTGTTGCGCTGAACAACGGCCCGTGTGGTTGGAAAGGAAACCTGAACCTGCGCCAGTATTCGTATTGGCTGGAGCGAAAATAGAGTTAAGGCAAAAAGAACAAATAGGTTTTTCATATTGAGTAGTCATATATAACGTGCTTGCTCGTTCCTGCCACAGGCAATTCTGGGTGCGTCAGCTAACGTCGATCGTTTCGGTCAGATTCTGCCAGATCATATCTTTCAGAACGTCCAGCCCGGTCTGGGTCACCGATGAAATGAATGTTACCGGAACTTTCTTGGGCAGATTTGCTCTCAGATCGGCCAATCCGGTTTCGTCCAGTAAATCCATTTTTGTGATGGCCAGTAAACGCTTCTTGTCCATTAGTTCGGGATTGTAGGCCCGAAGTTCATTCAGCAGTGTATTATACTCCTGCTTTACATCTTCACTGTTAGCTGCTACCATAAACAGGAGGATAGAATTACGCTCGATGTGGCGCAGAAACCGCAATCCAAGCCCTTTACCCTGCGATGCTCCTTCGATAATACCCGGAATGTCTGCCATCACAAACGATTTATAGTCCCGATAAGCAACGACCCCCAAATTGGGTACGAGGGTTGTAAACGGGTAGTCGGCTATTTCGGGTCGGGCCGCTGACAGTACAGACAGGAGCGTTGACTTACCTGCATTGGGGAACCCTACCAGTCCTACATCGGCCAGAAGTTTGAGTTCCAGCACTACCCAGGCTTCCTGACCTGATTCGCCGGGCTGTGCGTATTGCGGAGCCTGAAGGGTAGATGTCTTGAAATGAGCATTGCCCAAACCACCCCGCCCCCCCGGAAAGAGAATCACTTCCTGTCCTTCTTCCGTAATTTCGGATATTTTTTCGCCCGTTTCGGGGTCACGGACAATGGTACCAAGAGGTACGTCGAGTATTACGTCTTCGCCCTGCTGTCCGGTACGTCGTCCGCCATCGCCCCCTGTACCATCTTCGGCTTTTACATGCTTTCTGTACTTGAGGTGCAGTAATGTCCAGAGTTGGGAGTTGCCACGCAGAATGATGTGCCCCCCCCGCCCACCATCGCCCCCGTCGGGACCACCTTTGGGAACGTGCTTTTCTCGCCGAAAATGTCTGGACCCGGCACCGCCCGCTCCTGACCGGCAGTTAATCTTGACGTAGTCAATAAAGTTAGATGAAGCCATAGTAATTTGTCCTGCTGCACTACGTAATACGGGTGTTATTTCCGTTACGCCTTCTTCGTGGCAACCGCTTCTATCTGCTGACAGATGGTTTCGAAGATCATATCAATTTCGCCAATGCCACCAATAGCAATGTATTTGCCCTGCTGGTTATAGTAATCGGCTACGGGAATTGTTTCTCTGTTGTATACGCTCACTCGCCTGCGGGCCGTGACTTCGTCCTGATCATCGGGCCGACCAGACGTTTCGCCCCGCTTGAGCAACCGCCGGATCAGTTCTTCGTCCTCAACAACCAGCGCAACCATGGTGGTGATTTGTGTATTGTACTCTACCAACAGGCTGTCGAGGGCTTCGGACTGTGGTACGGTTCGCGGAAAACCATCGAAAATAAAGCCCGCAGCCTGCTGGTTTTCACGTAGTTTACAGTCGATCATGCCAATTACGACCTCATCAGGTACCAGTAGGCCTTGATCCATCAACTGCTTGGCGCGTAGGCCCAATTCCGTTCCGGCGGCAATTTGCGAACGCAGCAAATCGCCGGTTGAGAGATGTACAAGATCGTATCGTCGGATCAGTTTTTCACTTTGGGTACCTTTCCCGGCACCCGGCGGGCCAAATAAGACGAGGTTAAGCATACGGTGTTAAGAAGAGAGTCGTCAGTCAAAAAAAATGCGCCCGCAAAGTTAAGATACCCTACCATAAAACCATATTTCAAATATGTGGCGTGGGTTGGTATTTATCGTTCGGAAAACACATAAAGCGCGACGGGTTCGTCGCGCTTTATGTGTTTTATAGTGTCGGGTACCTGTCAGGTTTGTTACTTAACCTTTTTTAGGCTGGGTTTTTGGGCCTTCAAGGGCCTTCTTCGCATCAGCATCATTCGGGTTCAGCACCAGCACTTTGTTCAGATACTCATTCACTTTAGCATCGTCTTTTTTGGCAACGCTAAAACCTGCCAGAGCTTTGTAGGCGGTAATTAAGTAGCGAGAGTAATCGGTATTATCCGCAGCATCCTTATTGGTTGCCTGATCAATAAACTTCTCGTACAGGGGCGTGGCAGCCTGACTGGCAACAAGGGGGTCCTGCGAATTGGCGTAATAGTTGGCCTGAGCCTGATAATAGTACGCCAATGGATATTTTTTACCATCAGATTCTATTCGCTTCGCCATTTCTGCGAATGCCGAATCTGACTTCATAAAGTACATTTTCTTGGTCTGAGCTATCTGCTCAGCAGACATTGGCGCGGCTGAACTGTCGCGGCCTACGCGTGGAGCATACTGATAGCTGGCCAGACCTAACCACAGGTAATCGTTGTTTTGCGGCTTCTTATCGTTCTTTATTGCCTGCCCATAATAATCAGCGGCCTTATCGTACCGCTTCATCTTGTAGTACTTCTCCCCCACTTCCCGGTACAGGTTATCGGTCGTATCCAGAGGAGCCGCTTTGAGCAGATTAACAATTCCCATCGAATCACTTTCGGGCGTATTGAGTTGCCCATACGAACGGCCCAGATACTTGTAGTCGTCGTAGATAACTTTCTGAGGAGCCGTACTAATAAAGCGGTTCAGCGCATCGACCGACTGCTGGGGCTGGTTCAATCCATAGTATGCCCAACCGTACATTCGGTCGGCAATGGGGTTGTTTACCTTTCCCTTCAGTTGGTTCAGATAGTCGGTTGCGCCCTGGTAATCTTTGGCCAGGAAGCGATACCGGGCCACATCAAGCAACGTTTCGGGATCGGTCGTACC
>JACMPG010000009.1 GCA_014377625.1 Spirosoma sp. | reverse complement strand
GCCAATCTGCGCCCGATCCACAAAGCCGGTATCTGTGGCACCGGGGCACACGCAGGTAACGGTGACGGATGAACGTTTTAACTCCTGCGCCAGGCCCCGGCTGAACTGCAATACGAGTGATTTGGAGGCTGCGTACAAACTTAGACGCGGAATGGCCTGATAGGCCGCCGAACTGCCGATGTTCAGGATATAAGCACGGGGCTGCTGCCGAAGCTGGGGCAGAAATAGATAACAGAGTTCAACCAGCGCAGTATTGTTCACCGCCAGCATATTCAAATGCTTAGAGAGGGCCTGACTCTCAAACGGCCCGCTCAGCCCGTAACCGGCGTTGTTGACGAGCATCTGCACCGCGTAACTTCCTTTGCTACACCAGTCCACTACCTGCTGGGCCGCACCTTGCCGCGCCAGATCGACCGCCAGAAAATGGACCTGAATGCCGTATCCAGCTATCAGCCGCTGACTTTCCTGCGCCAGTACAGTTTCGGAACGGGCCACCAGCAACAAGTCAAATTTTCGGCGGGCCAGTTCGTCGGCAATGGCCAGACCAATTCCCCGGCTGGCACCAGTAATGAGGGCGTAGGGCATAGTAGGAAGTTATAGAGTTGTAGAGTTATAAAGTTGGCTGACGCCGTTTTTCCTCGTGCGTCAGCCAACTTTATAACTCTACAACTCTATAACTCTTCTTAAATGTTAACCTTAGAGATGAACCGGTGATAGAATGGCGTTTTACTATTCTCGTGCTTGGGCATGTACTTACCCGTTACGACCGGTACGTACATAACGCGCCGACGGCTGGCTTCACCCACGTGGGGTGACTGCTGCGCCCGGTGCCACAGCCGACCATCGTGCACCGACAGGTCTCCCGCGCTGATGTCGAAGCCGATTTCGGCCTTATCAGGGTCATTGTCCACGAAATACTTCTTGCGGAAGAGCATTTTGATGATGCCCTGCTTGTGAGTGCCGGGAATAACGCGCAGGCCGCCGTTTTCGTAGGGGGTATCGTTGAGGTGAATACCCACGTTAAGCATCGGCATGATGCGTTGCCCCAGAAAAATATCACGCGGGCTGTCGGTATGCCAGCCCATTTGTGAGAATTTACTGTTGGGTGTTCTGACGTAGTGATTCATAATCAGCCCGTCTTTCTCGATTTCGGCAATGCGGCCTTCGTAAGGCTGGAGCAGGTCAACCACGGCCTGTAGGCGGGGGTCATTGAGGAACTCATGGAGAGCGGTACTGTGCTGCGACAGAAAACACATCCGCTGAATCATGGGTTTATCATCGTGGTCCTGCCCAAACTTCAGCGGTATCCCATTGACTTTGTCCCGCTTTTCGTCGAGCCACTGCTTTTCGATACGCTGGGTTTCGCTGATGAATAACGCAACTGTTTCGGGCCGGATGAAATTGCGAAAGACAATAACGCCATTCTTTGTAAAAAACTGGCGCTGCTCCGGGGTAATGGTTTCGCCTAAGGTAAAAGGGGGCAAGTCTATTTTGCTCATATCGGTGTTTTGGCCAACCGGTTAGGTGGTGCTATTGGCAGACCGTAGGGTCTTTCGCTGGCGGATATCTAACCGTAACATACTCTTGACGGCAAATCTACTAAATTTACAATTTTCGGATTACTTTCCGGCCAGATAATTAATTCGGCCTTAATCAATGCTTACGTCAAAATTCGGTTTCTGTCAGGCCCGTAAATACTCGCTTACGGCATTTTTAGGCCTATTATTGAGTCTTTCGAGCCATTTGGTAGCTCAGCCAGACAGTCTCATAACGCTCCACAAAGCTACTAGTTCACTTACTCCTAAAACGCGTAATATTCTAATTCTACCCCTCATTGCCCGTTCTATCGAGACTGACTGGTCGGCGGGCGTGGCGGGTTCGTTCACGTTTCGGTTTAATCCGGCTGATACGCTCACCCGCACCTCTAATGCACAGGTGCTGGCTCTTTATTCGCTGCGCAAACAGTTCATTGCGGCAATCAACGGGGCAACTTATTTTCCGGGTGAACAATTCATTCTGAACTACCAAATTTCGTACAGTTACTTTCCCGATAAATTCTGGGGTCTGGGTAAAGTCGCACCGGACCAGAACGAAGAATCGTACACGTTTCGCCAGTATTACCTCTATGGCCATCTCCAGCGCAAAGTAAGGAACCGCGTGTTTGTTGGCTTTCAGTACGAATACCAGCGGCTTTTAGGAATTGATTATCAGGCGGGTGGCCTGTTTGATCAGCAGCAGGTAGCTGGTCGGGATGCGTACCATATTTCAGGAGCGGGCGTAAGCCTGACCTACGATTCGCGTACTAATGCCTTTGCCCCCAATCAGGGCGGCTTTTATCAGATTCTGGCCATTCAGTTCACGCCGATGCTGGGTTCACAGTTTCAGTACACCAGTTATACGCTCGACGCACGCCGATACTGGCGGCTGTACCGCCAGCAGGTGTTGGCGGTACAGGCATTCGGGCAGTTTGGCGCGGGTGATGTGCCGCTGCGGAGCCTGTCTTCGTTTGGCGGCTCCAGCAGCATGCGGGGTTTTTACGATGGGCGATACCGCAGCCGCGACCAGATTGTGGTGCAGGCCGAATACCGGATACCGCTATTCTGGCGCATTGGAGCCGTTGGGTTTGCGGGCGTGGGCAATAATGGCGATCGGCTGACTGACCTGAACCTCCACGATCTGAAATACTCCGTAGGGGGCGGCCTGCGTGTGGCCCTGAATCGTAAAGAACGACTTAATCTACGTGTTGACTATGGCTGGGGTCTGGGACAGTCGGTTTCCAACGGTCTGTATTTTCAGTTGGGCGAAGCGTTCTGATTCACCTGTTCCAGCCGCCCAGAGCTATCTTTTTGCCAAGCCAGTAGAGTGGATACGTGAAAACGAACGCGCCCAGCACGTCAATGGTATAATGCACGTGCTGTACCAGTAGCAGACTACCAACGGCCAATGAGCCAATCAGGGCCAGTAGCCGGGAGATTCGCTCGCGGAAACACAGAAACATCAGAAAAATCGTGGACGTGTGGCCGGAGTAAAACAGGTCTTTGGTGATGTACGATTCGCCGTAGAATGCATTGCTGATGGGGTCGATAAGCGGAATCAGGCCAATGGGTGGGTCAAGCGGTACGAGCGTGATACTAATCATGCGCGACAGGCTGACGATGACGTAGCCATACACGAACAGCATAAGAACGGCGGGACTACGCCGGGCGCGGATTAGGAGGAGCATGGCCGTTGCCCAGATAATCAGGAAAATAGCGATGGATACGTCCGTAGCCGGTAGTTGATTCAGGACCCAGTCGTTCAGCACGGGTCCGCTTTTTTGTTCGATAGTCTGGAAGAAATACGGGAACGCCAGTAGTAGTAACACCAATGCTATGACGCCGATAATTAATTTTTGTCGGAAAGCTGTATGCTGCCAGGCTGCCTGCCAGGCCAGGTCGCCGGTAGGATCAGGAGTAAGTATGCCCATAAACGTTGAAAAAGGCCGCAAAGATACGGACATTGCCGACAAGCCACAACGTGACTTGCAGTATCTATCTCAACGTAGCTCGGTAACCATGCGCATAACTTCTAACGCTACTATTTTAGGAGCATTTTAAACGGGAATTATTTAGGCTTTTTGATTGCCCTGAGTCTCATCATTATAGTGTCCCCATAAGGAGTTAATGTCCAGTAACTGCCCTTTGCGTGGATGCTCTTCTTTTTATCGCTCTTAACTATTAGCCCTAAAGCTCTCAGCTGAATCTTTATAGTCTGGTAGTATGTATCTACTACTGATACTGAAAATACGTTATAAGCGATTTTTTCAACTAAAGCGTCAATATCAGATGCACAAATATGCCAAACAAGCGAGTCCAACTTGTTTGCTATCTCGGATTCAGACGCTTCATCAATCAATATTGGACTTATTGCGTAAAAAATTTCATTCCAACTGAGGAATGTATTTTGCCGAAACTCTAGATGTAGCGCGTCGTCGTTCCAATCGAATTGATTTGAAACACGCTTCGTCACCACAGTATATTCCAGTTCAAACAGATCAATGCCTTGACTTAAGTTTGAGGTGTCGGCGGGCGCATCGTCTTTAATTTTCCTTACCTCGATTTCATAAGCATCAATCTGTCTACGTAACTCCAGTATTTCCTTCGTAGCATCTTCACTCATTAACTGATTGGCTCTCACCCACCCTGGGCGCGGTTTATCCTTAATTAATCTGACTAAACTACGGCTTACCATTGAACCTAAGTCGGAGGGGGTTTCCCAATACCGACAGAGCTTTTTCTGCGCGAATTCCTTGAATTTTGCCAGTTTTTCTGCCTTCTCAGGTTCGCCGTCGCTTTTACCAATTGGTATGTTGTCAGGGTTTTTAGGCAGAAAAGAGATGATTGGTATCTCCTGCGAAAGAGCGTATTCGTACTCCATCTGCGTGTAACTGATACCCTCGACGGACAAGGAACCGTAACGACCTCCGACAATCAGAATGTAATAGTCACAATCGTCAATTAATCGCTTGATAAGTGTCCATTGATCATCATCAGCGGCTGGAAATAATTCCATACCTACGGGAATACAATCTAATTCAAGCAATGCCTGCATTACTTCGCGCCGTTCGTCTAACAAATCTTTGTAAGTCGAACTAACGAACACTTGGTATTTCTTCTCCATAAATCAATTCAGCAGATAATCGGCGGGTGATAAAATCGCAACACCCTGAAAAGGGTGCAGAATCAGCAGATCGCTGTCGCCGGAAATGATGAACGAAGCCGAAGCAGACAAGGCCAGTTCGAGGAACTTGTTGTCTTTAGGGTCGCGGCAGGCCGTACTGGTGTGCGTGATGGGAACGTGAATAGCAATTTCAGCTAATTCTGCATAAAAGAAAAGACGTTTTTCGAGGGAAACGTATTTATCAAATTTAGACCGTTGAAGCACGTCGTATAACTCCGCCAGCGTACTTTCCGAAACGACAAGTTCACCACGATCTATAGCTTTCTGATACGCTCGTGCCGGAACAGACCGGGGCAGAATGATTGTGCTAACCAGCGTGTTCGTATCGAGAACGGTTGGCTGATTCATTCGGGGTTATTTAGAATGTCGTTCAAGATTTCTTCGGTCATGCCATTAGCCGCAGCTTCTTTGGCCACGGCATCCATTGCCTGCTGAAGCCGGGCGTAGCGAGTTCCTTTCTCACGAACCTTGAGCCGGTTTTCAGGCGTGTCGAGAGCGGGTGGTAAGCTGAACTCCGGTTCGTCGTCAAGGTCAATGATAATAACCTCAACCCGACGCTGTTGATACGCCTTCGGAAGCGGAATTTCCAGCACACCGGTAGCGGGCGTAGTTAAAATTTGACGTAGCGCGTTCATGGACGTGTTGGTTGATGACATTGCTAAAGATAAGGAATTTTCGCTGTTCATACCATCAGCAGCCGCCATACGCCCGACAGCAAAAGCAGCAACAACCCGGCGGGGGTCAGCACTTTCCAGCAGAGATACATCATCTGATCGACCCGGATGCGGGGGAAGGTCCAGCGAACCCACATTTGCAGCAACACCGCCAGAAACACTTTACTCAGCAGCCAGAATGCCCCCGTTATAGTACCCCAGACGGTGCCGGGCGCACCACTCGTCCAGTTGGCGAGGTGTAACGGGCCGATGTTGGGCAGGGGGGTGTTCCAGCTGCCCAGAAACAGAATAGCCCCCAGAAAGGATACCAGCAGCATCATAGCGTATTCGGACAGGTAAATCAGCGCGAACCGCATTCCGGAATATTCGGTATGGAAGCCGCCTACAATTTCCGACTCGCCCTCGGGCAGATCGAAGGGGGCGCGGTTGCTTTCGGCGAGGGTGCAGATGAAGAAAATTACGTAGGCGATGAGCAGAAACGGGTTGCGCAGGATGTTCCAGGAAAAGATACCGCCCCAGCCCGTTACGTCGATGCCCAGGGCTTTCAGTCCGAACAGGTAATTGGTCTCATCGGTGTAGATACCCTGCTGGAAACTCAGCGTTTGCAGGTTCAGCGATTGCCCAATCATGACCACGCACAGGATGGTCAGTCCCAGCGGAATCTCGTAGGAGATCATCTGCGCCACCGACCGCATGGCCCCAAACAGCGAGTATTTGTTGTTGCTGCCCCAGCCCGCCATCAGAATGCCAACTACGTCGAACGAGACAATAGCCATTAGGTAAAATACACCTACTTCCGCCCCAGACCCCTGAATGTCGGGCGTGAGCGGCAGTACGGCAAAGCCCGCAAATACCGACGCGAAAATCACTGCCGGAGCCAGCAGAAACAACCGACGGTCGGCAGCGGTTGGCACGATGTCCTCCTTTTGAAGCAGTTTCAGCAGGTCGGCAAACAGTTGCAGGAGTCCCCATTTGCCGGTTTCCATCGGTCCCAGCCGGTCCTGCATAAACGCCGATACCTTCCGTTCGGTATAGACCCCAACGACCACAAAGCCAGACGCAATCAGCAGGAAAAGAGGGAGGGCTAACACAGTTATCAGTTATCAGTTATCAGTAAACACGAAGCAGGTACACACTGATAACTGTTTACTGATAACTGGATTAAAACTCGGCCTGTTTGGGTGCTCTTGGGAAGGGAATCACGTCGCGGATGTTGCCCATGCCGGTTACGAACTGCACCAGCCGCTCAAAACCCAGCCCGAAGCCCGCGTGCGGTGCCGACCCAAACCGGCGCGTATCCAGGTACCACCAGATGGCGTCCGGTTCGATGCCTACTTCCTGCATACGGGCGGTCAGTTTGTCAAGGTCATCTTCGCGCTGTGAGCCGCCAATGATCTCGCCAATGCCGGGAAACAAGACGTCCATAGCCCGCACGGTTTCGCCGAAGACCTGCCCGCGTGCGTTGGTAGCCGGGGCGTCGTCCTGCTTCATGTAGAAGGCCTTGATATCGCGGGGGTAGTTAGTCAGGATAACGGGTTTTTTGAAGTGCTTCTCTACCAGATACCGCTCGTGTTCGGACTGTAGATCAACGCCCCAGCTTACTTCGTACTGAAACTGCCCTTTTTTGGCGGGTTTCGAGTTAACCAGAATCTCGACGGCTTCGGTGTAGGTCAGTCGCTCAAACTCGTTGCTGATCACGAACTGAAGTTTTTCGAGCAAACCCATCGCGCTCTGTTCTTCCTTCTTTTTAGTCTTTTCTTCTTCCTGTAGCCTATTGTCCAGAAAGGCGAGGTCGTCTTCGCAGTGTTGCAGCGCGTAGCGGATAACGGTTTTCACAAAGTCTTCGGCCAGGTTCATGTTGTCCAGCAACTCATGAAAGGCCATTTCCGGCTCGATCATCCAGAACTCGGCGAGGTGGCGAGTGGTGTTCGAGTTCTCGGCCCGGAAGGTCGGTCCGAAGGTGTAGATTTTGCCCAGTGCCAGCGCACCCAGTTCGCCCTCCAGTTGACCCGACACGGTCAGGTTGGTCTCCCGCCCGAAGAAATCCTGACTGTAATCCACTTTGCCGTCTTCGCTAAGCGGTGGTTTGGTGGCATCGAGTGTGGTAACGCGAAACATCTCGCCCGCGCCCTCGGCGTCTGATGCCGTGATGATGGGCGTGTTGAGGTAGAAAAAGCCGTTGTCGTTGAAGTAGGTATGTACGGCAAAGGCCAGCGCGTGGCGGATTCGCAAAATGGCACTAAACGTATTGGTACGGGGCCGGAGGTGGGCAATCTCGCGCAGAAACTCCAGCGAATGTCGTTTGGGTTGCAGAGGATACTTGTCGGGGTCGGCGGGGCCGTAAATATGGACGTTGCTGATCTTGATTTCGACCGACTGCCCGGCTCCCTGCGATTCGACCAATTGCCCGGTAATGGCGACACAGGCCCCGGTTGTAATGAGTTTCAGGACGTCGTCGGGAAGCTGACCAGCCTCGGCTACGGCCTGTATATTGTTAATGGTGGAGCCATCGTTAAGGGCAATGAAAATAGCGTTTTTGCTTTCGCGCTTGGTGCGGACCCAGCCTTTAACGGTAACGTCGGTCCCAACAGAACCGGATTTCAATAACTGCTGAACAGGAAGGTAACTCATGGATGGCGACAATCGGATTGGAGATAATGCCGTAAAAATACGAATTGCCGCCCGAACTGCCCATCTGTGTTTTTGGTAACGGTGGTTTCTGTCAGCCACAGGCCACTACCAGCTCAAATTGGCTGACCAGTATTCGCGGCTTAGGGTGTTGGTCAGGTAAGCGTATTCGTGAGAATGAATATTGAGCCGGATCGTTAGCGGAAAAACAACATCCCAGTTCCACCAGGGCGGGAGCTGTTCATGGCTTAGTTCAAGTTCGAAGGTGTTGGTGTTGGATGATTGCGGGCTGATCCGGCTCAGGTGCCGCAGCGGGGCGGGGAGTTGAAACGGAAGGGGGGCATCTGAAGAAACCCAACGGCGTAATTCGTCAAGTTCTGCTTCGGTGAGCGCCAGCCGAAACGGAATACGGTTCGGTACGGGTTCACCTAATTGGGCCACTACGTCCCGACGAAACCAGATTGATCCCGTCAGCAACATCCGCTTGTCCGTAAAGTTCATCCCGAACGATAGAGTACACTTTTCACCCTGAAAACGCATATAATAGGTTCGTTCTGACGATTATACTGAGTTTGTAACCCGTAAATTTAACCCCTTTTTGAAGCTGAACACACCAGGCCCTGTTGTATTCCTGTTCAAATAGCCACTGCCAGAACAGTTTGTATCAGTCAGTGTTTGAATGCGGCTGGTCATTTTAGGTTTTTTTGGTGTGAATTTAGCGAACGCCTGTTGTGCAGAGTAACTTTGCCTGGTCTATTTGATTGCACACATCAACGCATAATGACACGTATTCTCTATATTGTTCGGCATGCCAGGGCCGAAGACGGCGCCTTATTCATGGCTGACCACGACCGCAATCTGCTCCCTGACGGTATCATGGCAGCCGCCCGTATAGGGCATCATTTGCAAAGTCTGCACATAAATCCCGGGCTGCTTATCAGTAGCACGGCCATCCGCGCCCGCGATACGGCCAGAACACTGGCTGAGCAACTTGGTTTTGATCTCGACACAATCGAGTATGACAGCGAACTCTTCGAAGGTGGTACCAAAGCTTATCTGGCGGTTGTGAACTCGCTGCCTAACTCGGTAGATTCGGCCATGATTGTGGGGCATAACCCTGACGTGTCTTATTTCTCCGAATACCTAACGCATGAGCAGATTGGCACCTTACGTAAAGGAGCCGTAGTAGGCATTGCCTTCGAGAATATTGCCTGGGCCGAAGTGTCGGGCCGAATGGGGCATGTTGTTCTGAACGTATCGCCCCGAGACATCAATCAATAGTAGTAGCCATGAATCGAAACCGACGCATTTTTATCGTTGTCTTTGTGGTATTCACCACCCTCGTCGCGTTATTGGCTATCGACATGGCCAGCCGGACGACGGCCCCCTGGAACAAGAAGAAACAGGCGGTGCGGGCCTTCAAACCCGATGGCACCGCCATTGACTCAGTGGCCACCGATACGCTGCTTTTGCCGAAATAGATATGCTGAATCTTCAGGCTGTTCATCACATTGCCATTATCTGTGCCGACTACGAACGGTCAAAACGGTTCTACGTCGATATACTTGGCCTGACCGTACTGAATGAAGTGTATCGGGCCGAACGGCAATCGTACAAACTGGATCTTGCCCTGAACGGACAGTACGTAATTGAGCTGTTTTCATTTCCTGATCCACCCCGGCGTCCGTCGCGCCCCGAAGCACTTGGTCTGCGCCACCTTGCCTTTACCCTCCCGGACCTTGACGCAGCCGTTGCTCATCTGGCCGTCCGGGGCGTCATGACCGAACCCATCCGAACCGACCAGCACACCGGCAAACGCTTCACGTTCTTTGCCGACCCCGATGGCCTGCCGCTTGAACTGTACGAAGCGTAACGAATCACCACAAACTCGTTATAACACCCATACCGATGCTCCTGCATGCATTGCTATCGCTTTGCTTGCTTTGAGCGCAGCGAGGTGTTCTGCGAGAGGGATTTCATTTATATGTTAGAAACGTCGTTGCTTCACAATCCCTGTCAGTCTTCACCCGTACCCATCTGGCCTGAAAACCCTGCGAAAATTCGTAATCTACCGTTTTTCCCGGAGCAACGGTAAACGACTTGTAAGCCATCCAGACACCGGTGCCAACCGGATCAGCTTCGATTGTGAATGTTACGGGTTGGTTGGATTTGTGCGAAAGTTTCACACTCCGTTTATCATAAAACCCAATCAGATAGGGGTCAGATGCTACGTTGGCCTTTACTAAAGCATTTTTCCAGGGACCACCATGCCCGGTTGGCTTGCCCAGCTTCCAAAGGTCGTCGATAGTACCCGCCCAGACGGCGGCTAACTTATCATCAGAGACAATAATATGTTCGCTTTTTTTCGCGGCATTCAGGTCAATACCCGTCATCAGGAGCAGTCCACGGTAAGAAGCATAATCGTTGACGCGTAGATTATGGGACGTAATGGGTCGTATTTTGGCGTAGCCGTCGGCATTCTCGGCGGGTAGTTCATAAAATGTTCCGTGGCAGTTGAGCAGATCACGTTCCGTAGCCACTTCCCGACAGATGCGTAACGCGGCCTGATTCGTTAAGCCTGTATAGGCATTATCGCCGAGGGGTAGCCGCCAGCGTCGGCCTTTGTCATCAACAATCAAAACGCTCGATGCGTCAATCGTCACGACCTTCTGGGGAATGGCAAATTTACTTTTGATAACATCCATCGTGGCAACGTCCTCTTTCCGAACGAGCTGCATATTGCCATCCAGTTCGTAGTACCCAACGTTGGAGGGCTGGCCACCTTTATACGTCAGCGCGGCCATTCCCAGCGCCCGGCGGTTTTTGCCCAGTCCGTATATCAACCCACCCGAGGTGTTTGCCGAAGTTACCGTACTGAGACCGCCAAAAATTTCGCTGGCGTTTGTGCTACGGGTGTCACTGGCTGAATACGAGAAGTGAACCGTTAGATTAGACGCCTTATCTGACTTGACGCGAATCCACTCGCCAGGTGCGTTCGTGCTAAAGGCTATCTGCGCGGCTTTATGCGCACTGACAGTTGTGGTTTGCAGGGAATTCCAGTTTCCATTGCCAGTCTTGTCGACCTCGAAGGTGATGTGTATTTCAGAGTCACTGTTGTTCTGGACCCAGGCTGAGCGATTGGGCCAACCCGCAAATAGAAATGGTTCGGAGGGTTCGCTGGCTTTCACCCCTTCGTTCAGCCATACAGCCCCTTCTGCCGTATTTGGCCCCAACTGGTCGGGTAGGGTAGGGGTAGTAAACCACAGGTTCGAGTTCGATTGACCCGGCCCTTCGATGTTGCCCTTCACCTTACGTTTATTCAGAAACTCCTTCTGCGCTGAATCGTCGCAGCCAAAAACCAGTTGGTCATTCCAGCGGGTATAATCGCCAATTACTTTCAGATACGCAGATCGGGGGCGGATACCCGCCGTATTGGTGGCCGTAAAACTACCAGGAAATCGCCAGAATAGTCCGTGCATAGTCATCAGATAGTCAGGTTGCTGGCTAGTCCCCACATCCCGAATCCGGGGCCATTCGGTATTCCAGCCGTGCGCACCATCGTATGAGTGACTGGCTTTGGGCAGACGGAAAAAGTGCCAGCCGGTAGTTTTATCACGAACACCCATTAATACAGATTTATTATCCCATCCCGTTGCCCAGATGGGGTCCGTTGCCGGGTTCTTATTGCCGTAGATACCGCCCGGGCCGGTTACTTCCACAAACTGATTTCGCCGGACCACTTTCCAGTTTTTACCGTCCCATTCCGACAGCGAACCGGCATCCACATCAAACTGCTCCAGGGCTTTCTGGCCCGGCTCGCCATTGTTCGAGTAAACCATCACTCCCTGCCCGGAATAGACGCCTTTACCATGCACGCCCGGTAGCAAGTCGTTTTGCAGGTTATTCGACTCGTCACTTTCTTTCCTGCGGTTAACGTTACCGTCCTCGTACAACATGCTGGGCGTTAAGGTATTCACGTCCACTTCGTAAAACCCTTCTTCCATCGTTGCGTAGTAAATTTTCCCGCTGGGGTCGGTCAGATGGCGGGCATTTCCTGTGAGCCGTCCGGGCATGGTGCTGTACGGAATGACCCGAACATGCGCCTTGCTGTCGATGGCGTAGGGACCGATGAAAAGCTGGTTACTTTCGGGGTGAATCATCCGATTGGCGGGCGTACCGCCAATACTTTCAGCCCGGACAATCTGCTTCAGATCAGGGGTTATCTGGTATAATTTATCCGATGAACCAAAAGGCAAATGCGGGCCGTAGGTTACCACCCAGAGGTTTCCGGCCCAGGGGACAACGGCCCCCGTGCCGCATTCCCCCTCGTTGTTGTACATGGCTAATTGTGGATAAATGCCGCTATAAAACGGATGCTTTCCAGACTGAGCAACGGATAAAGGTCCACTCGTTACGAGCCATCCAGTGAGGCAGGCCGAAAGAAGAAAATTTTTCATTGAGTTATGAATGATTAGGAGCCGGGCAGTACCCGTCTGGGTTTATCACCAGCCCGCATTTTGAGTTAGCCTGGGATTGGCCTGGATTTCTTCCAGTGGAATGGGGTAATATCGATGTTTAGCCTGTGGCGTACGCGTCGGATATACATCATTGACTGCTTTGGGAATCACGGTCAGGAAGGTGTTGGTACGGGTAAGGTCAAACCAGCGGTCGGCTTCGGCAAACAGCTCCCACGAACGTTCCTGCAGCACAGCGGTAATGAAGGCATCTTTACTCAGACCCGGTGTAAGATCACCCAGCCCTGCCCGTTTCCGAACCGTGTTGATGTAGCCATAGGCCAGTGCGGTAGGCCCATTCTGGCGGGCTTCGGCTTCGGCGGCCACCAGATACACATCGGCCAGCCGGATGATTGGAAAATTACAGTTATTGGCTTCGCCGATGGAATTTGGGTCACGGTACTTACGAATCAGGACGCCTTTGGGTGTAATGGGGGTGATGTCTTTCTGAAGAACAATCTTGCCTGAAACATCCCGGTAGGTTGTATCGAGCAATTGCCGCCTTTTGTCTGTGGGCGAAAATGAGTTGAAGAACGATTGGTAGGCAAACCACGAGCCAAATGACACTTTTGCATACTCGACTCCCGAACTGTTGCGTGGCCCGGCAATGCCCATAACCGTTAGCCAGCGACTGGGTGTTACCCGGTCGGCTTCAACGGCCCACATGTTTTCTACGCGGGCAGCATCTTCTTTATCCACGTCAAACACATCCAGTACATTCGGCATCAGCGAGTACTTGCCCGAATTAATCGTTGTCTGAGCCATTTGCAACGCTTTTGGCCAGTCTTCATTATACAAAGCAACCTTTGCATAAAGCCCTTGTATGGCTTCTTTTGAAGGTCGGCCTTTTACCAGACTTGCCGAATACGAAGGCAGACCAGCAATGGCCTGATCCAGATCACTATATATCTGCGTGTAAATCTCAGCGCGTGAGTTTTTAGCGACTAGTGCTTCCGTTTCGCTAGTGCTGGCTCTCGTCTTGACGGGAATTTCGTTGAATGCCTTAGTTAGCGTCCAGTGATACAGCCCGCGCAGGGCGTAGGCCTCCGACACGATTTCGGCCCGGCGCTGCGCATCCATCTGAATAGCCGGAACTTTCTCAATCACCCAGTTGGCATTCTCAATGCCTTTATAGCTGAATCGCCAGATCCCCTGCGGGCCCTCTGTTTCGTGCCGTCCCGAATTGCGCTGAGCCGTAAAATAAGGGTCGTAGGTGAACAATGTGATGGTATTACGCCCCACCACTGCCCGGGGATAGGACTGATCAGCCGCGAAATCAGAAGCAGCGAGCAG
The DNA here is from genome assembly GCA_014377625.1 of Spirosoma sp. Taxonomy (GTDB): domain Bacteria; phylum Bacteroidota; class Bacteroidia; order Cytophagales; family Spirosomataceae; genus Spirosoma. The sequence continues at coordinate 13,793 of JACMPG010000009.1, read as the reverse complement.
CGGGAAGCCGTACAGGTTAATTAGCGAACCGGCTGCCGAAGCAACACCCGCTTCGGCATCGGAGGCTGTCTTATAAAAGTTAGTCGTAAAAATGGACGAATACACCGATTCTTCCAGTTTGCTACACGCCATTATCAGTACCGACAGAAGGCTGAGCAACAAGACTTTTTGTATGATCGTTTTCATTTGAAGAGCGCGATAGCGTTAGAACGTTAGTTGTAAACCACCCAGATACGAGCGGGCAATTGGATAGGTACCATTGTCGACAAACTGCGTATTGGAATTACCAAAATTGTTAACCTCTGGATCGAAGCCCGTGTAGTTGGTGAGCGTGAACGCATTGTTGGCACTGACGTAAATCCGAATCTGACTGATGCCTTTTATACGGGGGAGCGTGTAGCCAAGCGAAATATTTTTTAGCCGAACAAATGATGCGTCTTCAACGTATCGATCCGAAATGGGCAGACGTCCGCCCTGAAAACCACTGGCATATTCATTGTTTGGGTTCGTTGCCGACCAGCGGTTGGCCAGACCAGCCAGTACGTTCTGCTGACCCAGGGCGGTCTCAAATGTGTAGCGAAACAGGTTCATAAGTTTGTTACCCTGCACACCCTGCACAAACAGGTTCAGGTCAAAGCCCCGGTACCGAAAAGATGACGAGAAGCCGAAATTGTATTTTGGTTGTGAATTCCCTACAATGAGCTGATCGGTAGCCGAAATGGTGCCATCTCCGTTGATGTCTTTCACTTTCTGACCGCCAATACGTCCGTCGTAGCCGGGCAGAATCGTTTCGCCGGTCTGGCTGATCCCGTCGAATATGTAGGTGCGGTAAAGCCCCATGGGATAACCAATTTTTAGCAGGGCAAACGCCGAACGGGGCAGCTCATCCAGAATCCCATCGAGGGATAGTACCTCGTTTTTATTAAACGTTATGTTAGCCGATGCATCCCACTGAAGTCCCCGCCCACCACCGGGGAGAATCCGCCCGTTGATGGCCAGTTCCACCCCGCTATTCTGAATCGAGCCGAAATTGCCCGTCAGGGCTGTGTACCCGGACGACAGGGGTAACACTTTCTGAAACAGCAAATTATCCGTACGCTTTTTATAATAGTCGGCCACCAGCGACAAACGATTGTTGAAGAGGCTCACATCCAGGCCAATATCGACCTGCGTCGAACGCTCCCATTTTAGATCGGGATTCGGAATGGCAGTGGGGTTAATGCCCGTAACCGGGTTGTGGTTATAATTGTAGTTCAGGCCCGACGCGCCAACCGTGGCCAGGGATTGGTACGGGTCAATGGCACCCGCGTTACCCGTAATGCCCCAGCTTGCCCGCAGTTTCAAATCAGAGATGACAGAAACCGATTTCATGAATGACTCCTCAACAATTCGCCAGGCACCGGCAACAGCGGGGAAGAAACCATATTTATTGTTCTCGCCAAACTTGCTGGAGCCATCGGCACGGGCCGTCAAATCCAGAAAATATTTGTCTTTGTAACCATAATTAATCCGACCCAGATACGAGTCCAGTCGGGATTTACTTTTGTCGCTGCCGATGCGCTGGTTTACAGCCAGGCCAACGGAGTTATTCTGAGTTATGTCGTTTGGGAAGTTAGATGCGGTTTGCGTGTAGCTCTGGTTCACATTTGCCTGCGTGGCCAAAACAGCCGTAACCGCCAGGGTGTGGTCTTTTGCCAAAGTGGTGCGATACGTAAAAATGCTTTCGTGCAGCAGCGTGCGGCTATAGGAACTGTTATTGCTGGCATTACCACCCCCCGATGCCAGTTGAGACCGACTCAACAGCGACAACGGCGAATAATATTCCGACAGCGTATTGCCCAGATCGACGTTAAAGCTGGGGCGATAGGTAAAGCCTTTGAACAGCGAAAAGTCGACATACAGATTGGCCAGAATCCGCTGACTTGTCTGCCTGTTCAGGGGCGTGATAAAGCTCAGCGGGTTTGTCACCTCCTGATATTGTCCATTCATCTGATCCTGAAATGGATACACACTACCATCTTCCCGGTAAGGGGTTAGTGTTGGGGGAGCCGCCACAGCCGCGCCGAGTACCCCCGCCCGACTACTGGTCACGTCTGACCCCGTACCGCCTACACTTACGCCATTGTTGATGGAATAGGCGTAATACAAACTGGTGCCAATTTTTATCCGGTCATTCAGCCGGTGGTCAATGTTTGAGCGGAACGAGTAGCGGTTGAAACTTGAGTTTTTAATTATCCCGTCCTGATTGAAGTAATTCAGGGATAGGGCCAGTTGCGTTTTCTGATTACCGCCCGTTACTGAAAGCTGGTGGCTCTGGATAGGGGCCCTGTGGAAAATGAGTTGCTGCCAGTTGGTACCTTCGCCCAAACTGGCGGGGTTAGGGTAAATACTACGCTTGTAAACATCATTCTCGAGCTGAGCAAACTGACTTCCGTTCAGCACATCCAGCGTCTTATTAACCTCCTGAACCCCGGCGTAGCCATCGTAACTAACCCGGGTAGCCCCGTCTTTTCCGCGTTTGGTTGTAATCAGAATAACGCCATTTGCCGCCCGTGCTCCATAAATAGCGGTTGAGGCAGCATCTTTCAACACGTCAACCGACTCAATGTCATTTGGGTTAATCTGCGAGAGTGGACTCACGTCGGTAATTCCCCCGGTATTTGATATCTGAATTCCGTCGACTACGTAAAGTGGTTCAGACGTACCGTTAATTGAGTTTGTACCCCGGATCCGAACGCTGACATTACCACCCGGAGCCCCTGAATTCTGAGTGATCTGCACACCTGCCACCCGCGCCTGTAAGCCCTGAGCTACGTTGGCAACGGGAGTCTGCAACAAATCGGCGGCTTTAACGGATGCAATGGCACCTGTTGTTTCAATTTTACGCTGGGTACCGTATCCAACCACGACCACTTCGTCCAGGGCCTTTGTATCGGGAGCCAGCTGGATGTCTATGATTGAACGATTACCAACCGCAATCTCCTGCGTCAGGAATCCCACAAAACTGATAACCAGCTCTTTGCCTTCCTTTGGAATTAACAGGCTGTAGCGACCGTCAGCATTGGTGGTAGTGCCGCGCTGAGTGCCTTTTATTACGACACTCACACCGGGTAGCCCCTCGTTAGTCTCGCCTGTTACCCGACCTGAAATAGAGCGCTCCTGCACCAGATTACTCACAGAACGCGACAGCAGTGGATCGACATCGACCGATGCAACGCGACTGGTCGGTTCTGGCCCGTCGATCAGCGGCAGTGTAGCGGGAGGGTTGGAAATGACCGCGCGTTTGGCAGAAAGGATCACGTAGGCTCCCTTACTGACCGCCTGGTAGCGCAGGGGCGACGAGTCAAGCAAAATACTGAGCGCCCGGTCGATACGTATGTTTGTTTTGACCTGACTGGCCGAAACCAATAGTCCGTCGAGTAGTTTTTCCTCGAACAGGATGTCCACGTGGTACTGCCGGCCAAGTCGTGTCAGGGCTTCCCGCATGGACAGACTACCCGCCGGGCGGGTACCCTCCTGCACGGCAGCCTGTTGAGTGAGCGATTCATTCCGGGCAATCAATTGGGCTTGAAGTGGAGGGGTACTTAGTAGCGTACCCGCTATCAGCAAAACGATACGTATTAGTTTTTGCATCTTGGTACAGGATTAAATCAGGGGTTTACCGACAGTTGATACCGTTGCCGACCGGTTTTATTGACACGGGCATTCAGCATCTGGGCCACTACGTCGAGCAGTTCAGGGGCCGACTGCGCCCGGAACGTGCCGCCCAGTCGTCGCTGAGCCAGGGTTGTGTCAGGAATATCGACGATCACACCAAACTGCTCGGTTACCTGACTGGCAATGTCGCTCAGGGGTGTGTTGTCGAAGATAAACTGGTGATCTTTCCAGGCGGTAAGCGGGGGTATCTGTTGGCGGTGCTGTAGCAGAAACTGGCCCTGGCTGGAGAGCGTAACTACATCGCCGGGTTTGATGGTCAGGGGCCGGGTCAGGCCGGGCCGGTTGGCCTGAAGCTGAACACTGCCTTTGACCAGAGCCACTTTACTGCCCCTCGCCCGGCTATAGACCACAAACTCGGTACCCAGCACCCGCACGGTCAGGCCGTCGGGCGTATGAACCCGAAACGGCTGGTTGCTGAGCAGGTGACGCACCGAAAACTCGGCCTCGCCCCGGAGCCACACCTCCCGCGTATCCTTACCAAAGGTCCAGCGGGATAGCCGGAGTTGGGTATTGGCGTTGAGCGTAACCCGGCTTCCATCGGGCAGGGTCAGGGTTTGAAGCTCGCCAAATGCGGTCCGGTGCCGAACGTAAAGTAGCGGTTCGCGCAGCAGATAGCCACCGCCCAGCAAGAGGGCCAGTGCAATGGAAGCGATCAGTAGCCACCGTCCCCACGTGAGCCGGGACACCGGCAGAAAGGTCGGCTCCTCAGCGAATGAAGGTTGCTGGAGTGACCGCCTGAAAGCGGTAGTCACATCGGGCAGAAACTGAGGATTGGCCCGCTCCCATTCTTCAAGCCATTCGTGATACTGCTCAATATGAGCCGGGTCTCCGAGCCAGTCGATGAGTAATGCCCGCTGTAGTGGAGTAGTACGTCCCTCGAACGATTTCAGAATGATGTCTTTCGTTACCATCGGCATCAGGTAGTTTGTTGAGTTACTGTACCGATGAGTCGAAAAAGCAGGTTTACCCCTTGCCCGGTTAGACCAAAACCAAGAAAAAAGAAGCCAGTCAGCAAGTCGTTCTGGCGCAATACCTGTCGTAACAGGGCCAGCATCTTCGTGATGTGTCCCTCAACGGTCTTGATCGATACCCCCAGTTCATCGGCGATTTGCCCGTTTTTCTTGTCCTCAAACCGGCTCATGACAAATACCTTCTGGCTGTGCGCTGACGCTGACTGGATTGTTTCGTTGATTTTAAGTTGTAATTCGTTGAACTGAAGTAACTGAAGCGGAGTCGGGATGTCGGCTGCCGGGTCAGCGTCAGCCGACCGGTCAGGAATCGACTCGTGGCCAAACTCCTGCCGTAGCTGGGCAAATGCCCGGTGCCGGACGCTGGTAAAGAGGTACGCCCGAAACGAGATGGTTACGGTCAGGTCAAGCCGCTTTTGCCAGAACTGAGCGAACGTATCGACAACAATATCCTCGGCTAACTGCCGGTCGTAAACGAATCGGGCGGCATGACTGCACAGGGGTTTATAGTAGCGGCTGAATAGCAGTTCGTAGCCTTTGATGGGACTTTGCACGAATGCCTGCCGAATCAGGAATTCCGAATCGGTGACTACTGATGCAGGTGCGTCTGTTTCCAAATGCGGATACAGGGGCCTTGGGGGCCTGTCGGGTACAAACTCAGACTGGGTATTAGCCATACCGTTCAGGTATTAGTGTGTCTTCATTACCCAATAGAGTGTTTTGGGTCCAAAATACCCTTGCGCTATTTCATTATTTTTTTGACTTTTTTTCTGATGGAGAAGAAACGCTGTCAGACAGTGCGGAATCGCAGAGTGGCACAAGCGTAGCTGTTCTTCACAAAATCCCGAACGAACAACAGACCAGGGGGAACCTTATGACCTTTTGCTCCTTGGATGAAAATCCCGCAGGGTTTGCTGTAGATAATCGCGGTCGAGGTGGGTGTATATTTCGGTAGTCGTGATGGACTCGTGGCCGAGCATTTGCTGGATAGCCCGCAGATCGGCCCCGCCTTCGATGAGGTGCGTGGCAAACGAATGCCGGAAGGTGTGTGGGCTGATGGTCTTCTGGATACCCGCGTTGTCAGCCAGCTTTTTAATAGTCGTAAACACCGAAATACGGGAAAGCTGCTTGCCCCGCAGATTCAGGAAAATGGTGTCCTCGTCGCCCTTCTGCACAGGTAGTTGACTCCGAATATGGTCGACGTATATCCGGGTGTAGTGCATAGCGTCGTGGCCAATGGGTACCAGCCTTACTTTGTCACCCTTGCCCAACACGCGGAGGAAGCCCTCCGTAAAAAAGCAGTTGGTCAGCCGCAGGTTCAGCAGTTCAGACACGCGCAGGCCCGAACTGTAGAGTACTTCGATGATGGCGCGGTCGCGGGTGCCGCCGGGGGTAGAGAGGTCAATAACGTCGAGGATGCTCTCAATTTCCGGAAAACTCAGCGTATCGGGCAGTTTGCGGCCCAGTTTGGGGGCTTCGAGCAGTTGCGTGGGGTCGTGCTGAATGAGGTCTTCAAATAGTAAGTACTTGAAGAAGGATTTCAGACCCGACAAAATCCGGGCCTGACTGTTGGCCGTTAGTCCCAGCTCGCCGAGGTACTTCAGAAAATTCATCAATTGCTTCTCCGATACCTGCATGGGCGTCAGGGCCGGATCGGTGAGCAGAATGAACTGGTAGAGTTTTTCGGCGTCATGCAGGTACGCTTCTACCGAGTTTTCGGCCAGAGACCGCTCCAGTTTGAGGTAGTTCTTGAACGAGTTTATATAGCTTTGCCACATGAAGACTATCCTCATTATCAACGGCCCGAACCTGAATCTGCTGGGTAAGCGCGAGCCGCATATTTACGGCAGCCGCACGTTTGTGGACTACCTCGAAACTGTAGAAACTCAGTTTCCCGACGTGCAACTACGGTATTTTCAGTCGAATCACGAAGGCGAACTGCTCGATAAGATTCATGAACTGGGCTTTACCGTCGATGGAATCGTGATCAACGCCGGTGCGCTGACCCACACCAGCATTGCCCTGGCCGATGCGCTGTCGGCGGTTACGGCTCCGGCGGTGGAGGTGCACATCTCCAACGTACACGCCCGCGAGACGTTTCGGCACCATAGCTATCTGTCGGCGGTTTGCAAAGGCGTTATCGTGGGGCTGGGTCTGACGGGCTACGAACTGGCTATCCGGTATCTGCTGGCCACCCAAACCTAAAAAGTCTCCAAAAAGACCTTTTAGGTCTCGTTACAGCGTATCGCGTTTGGCAGCCCGGCTGGACGCAGCCCGGCTGGAGTCGCGTTTTGCTTTGACTTTATCGGCTTCAGTCTCGATGGCAGCAGCGGCTTTGTCGGCTCCTTTGCCAATGGCAGTCCCTGCTTTTTTAACCACTTCTTTGGCCGTTTGGCCTACTTCGGTGGCGGCTTCGCCAAGGGACTGACCGGCTTCTTTCAGGTTTTGTTTGACCCGCTCTTTTCGCTCAGCGCGTTCCCTGTCTGTAACGGTGTTACTTTGAGCGAAAGCTCCACCCGCCATAAAAAACAGGATGACGACGGTGTATAGTGTTTTCCTTTTCATAACCTTTTTCACCGACGTTGTATCGGTCTTGTTTGTATCTTAATTCCAGTCAGTCAACGCTACACTGCTTTATCTTGTTGTTTGTTTTTACGCCCGAACGGCCCAGTTTTACGGTTAAAACTGGTTAGATAGCCATTATGAGGCCTGTACAATCGAGTTTGCTATGGCGAACATTTCCAAAATTCCTGACGTTTTATGCCCATGCCCGATACGCTGATTCTCCCGCCCGATCTGACCACACCGGTACGCAATACGCCCGTGCAGTACACGCCCTCACTGACCGAATACATCCGCCGGAAAACCGTTACCGTTACCATTGGCGACGTACCGATGGGGTCCGATTACCCAATTCGGGTGCAGTCCATGACCACCATCGACACGATGGATACGGCGGGGTCGGTGGCGCAGAGCATCCGCATGATCGAAGCGGGCTGTGAGTATATCCGCATTACGGCGCCGAGTGTGAAAGAAGCGCAGAACCTCGACAACATCCGTAAAGAACTGCGGGCGCGGGGCTACACTACGCCCCTGGTGGCCGATATCCACTTTACGCCCAATGCCGCTGAACTGGCCGCCCGCGTGGTCGAGAAAGTGCGTATTAACCCCGGTAACTACGCCGACCGCAAACGATTCGAGTACATCGACTATTCTGAAGCGGCCTATGCTGCCGAGCTGGAGCGAATTCGGGCCAAATTTCTGCCGCTGGTGCGTATCTGCAAAGAGTACGGTACGGCCATGCGCATCGGTACCAATCACGGCTCGCTGTCCGACCGGATTCTGAGCCGCTATGGCGATACGCCCGTGGGTATGGTGGAGTCGGCCTTAGAGTTTCTGCGCATCTGCGAAGACGAAAATTACTACAACATCGTGCTGTCGATGAAGTCGAGCAACCCGCAGGTGATGGTGCAGGCGTACCGGCTGCTGGTGCAGCGGCTGGATCAGGAAGGCTTGAAACCTTACCCCCTGCATCTTGGCGTAACGGAAGCGGGCGAAGCCGAAGACGGACGTATCAAATCGGCCCTCGGTATCGGTACGCTGCTCGAAGATGGCATTGGCGATACCGTGCGGGTCTCGCTGACTGAAGAACCGGAGCGCGAAGCCCCCGTAGCCGCTGCACTGATTGACCGCTACACCAACCGGGCCGCTACACAAAAGTCAATCCCCGCCGTCACACAGTACCCCATCGACCCATTTAAGTACAGCCGCCGAGCCACGTATGAAGTGGCCAATTTTGGCGGAGCGAACGTACCGCGCGTCATCGCCGACTTCAGCCAAACGCCCGTTGCGGATTATGACACGCTGCATTCGGTGGGCTACTTTTACCTGCCCGTGCCTGACAAGTGGCGCATGAACGATCTGGGAGCCGACTATATCTATACCGGTTCGCAACCTGCGCAGTTTATGTTGCCCAATGGCCTGAAAGAAATTCAGGATTACGGTACCTGGCAAACTACGCCCAACCCGGCCAATAGCTTCCCCATGCTGACGGCTCATGACTACCGCACGGCCCGCACCAAAGCAGGAAAGCTGCACGCTAAACTCAACTTCGTGCGGGTAACGCTGGCCGGTTTGTCAGACGAACTACTCGCTCAACTGCGCGACGATACAACGGTAGTGCTGCTAATCTCGACCGAAAACGCCCACGCCATGCCTGAACTGCGCCGGTTGGTGTTTGAACTTATGAACCTAAACCTGAGGCTACCCGTCGTGATTGAGCGGGGTTATGCGGGTGTATCGAACGAGGACGTACCGCTCTATGCCGCTACCGACGTGGGTGGGCTGCTTATTGACGGACTGGGCGACGGCGTTTTACTGACCGCCCCCGACTCGCCTACGCCCGATGATCTGAAACGGCTCAACGGACTGGCCTTCGGTATTTTACAGGCCGCCCGGACCCGCATCACCAAGACCGAATATATCTCCTGCCCATCGTGCGGACGAACGCTCTTCGATTTGCAGGAGACCACCGCCATGATCCGGCAGCGTACCGACCATCTCAAAGGAGTGAAAATCGGGATCATGGGCTGCATTGTGAACGGCCCCGGCGAAATGGCCGACGCCGACTACGGTTACGTAGGCATTGGCCGCGACAAAATTGCGCTGTACCGGGGGCAGGAGGTTATCAAAAAATCGGTCCCCGCCAACCGTGCCGTCGATGAACTCATCGACCTCATCCGCGAAGACAGCCGGTGGGTAGAACCGAATGTGAATGGTGAGTTTTGAATGAGTGAATAATTGCTGACGCCGTTAATTCTTGCGTTAGTAACTATTCGCTCACCGGAACGCCGGATCGTCACCCATTTAAAATTCAATCATTTATTTAACACTTACCCGCCCCGTGGCGGTGTCGAAAATCCAGTGGGGCGAGTCGTCGGAGGTGAGCGAGCCGGTGAAGGTGGCTACAATGGGGCTGCGTCGGGAGTCATCGATGATGCGCAGGGTGTAAGAGGCCGGTTGCAGCGGGCTGGTGCAGTTGTCGTAGTAGTTGACCCAAACCTCGTATTTGCCACGGGGAGAAGTGGGAGCGAGTAGCCAGAAAATGTTCTCGTTTGGCCCCTGCGGACACGAGCCGCACCGGCAATCGACGTCCAGTTTTCCGCCACTCTTAGAGGCCGTCCTGCGTCGATAATACAGGGTTTCTTTGTTGGGATCGGTCACGTACAGGTCCAGATCGACGTTGGTTTCGTTGGTAAAGATCAGATTGAAGCGTGGATTGCCGGGATTGCCCGCCAGCTTGGGCAGCGCAATATCGACCTCGCGTCGGCAACCGGGCAGAGTCAAAAACAGACCGAGAATAAGCAGGACAATCAGCCGGGCGGGAGAGAGATTCTTCATGGTGGTATGGAATGTTTATTTCTTCATGGTGCCAAACCCAATGCCCAACCGGACACTGAACGAATGGACCGACTCCTGAATGGTGGTGCTGTTGATAGTGTACGTCAATCCGCTGACGCTGGTGAGGGTATAGCGCAGACCAAGATCGAGCAAAATGGCCCCTTTCCTGATTTCGTAGCCAACCCCACCCCCGTAATTGACCACCATTTTGTTGACCGATTCGGATTGAGAATCGGGCGTACCGGCGTCGGTGGTCAGGCTGGATTGTAGCAGCGTTACGCCCGCTTCGGGCAGGAGGTACAACCCGCCCCTGTCGGGATAGATTTTGAGACCGACCTGCACCGGAATACGGGTCAGTTTTACGGTTTCGGCACCCACGGCTTTTTGTTCACGGCTAAAATTTCTGACCAACTCCCAGCCCGCATAACCGACGGAGAACGAAATGGCTACGGGCCGGACGATCCGGTAATCCACGCGCAGGCTCGCGCCCACGTTCTGCGTCATACCGAAGCCCACGGTATCGCTGATCCAGAGATGATCTTTGTTCAGGAAGGCCGGGAAAAATGACACCTCCGGCCCAACACTCACCTGAAGCCGGTTGAATGCGTCTGCTGATCGGGCCGGTTTACTGACCACCTGCGGAATGGCCTGATAGTTGCTGATGGGCGCGGGTGCCGGGGCTACCTCAATAACCGGAGCTGGTGCAATGGTCTCCTGCCGGCCATCGGCGTATTTAAGTCGGTCTACCTGACTGAGCAACACCGCCCCTGGGGCCGCCGTACCGGAATTGGGAACCGCGTAAAACAGCGAATCGTCGGTACGCCGGAGAATACTGACCGATAGTTTGGTGCTGTCGCGCAGAATAATCTCATCCAAGACAATGGCCGGTGTTGGGGCAGCGTCTGGGATTGGCGTAATGACCTGAGTGGTGCCGTTGGTATAAACTATTTTCCAGACTTTGGCGCGGCTAAGAACCCGCTTTGTTGTAGGGGCCGATTTCTCGAAGAAAACGATACTGTTTTGCCCTACCAACTGAATCTTGACCGACAGGCGGGTGCGGTCAATTTTGTGCAGAACAGCGGGGCGCAGGGTTTGGGCGGTGGCAACCGATGCCGCAATAAGCAGGCACAGCAGCAGCAGGAGCTGTAGTTGTTTTTTCATCGAGTATGGTGTGGAACGGGAAAACTATGAAGCCGAACAACATGTAGTAGTACCGGACAGACGGCTGTAAACTTAGCACTGAAGCTATAATTGTGGATTGCCTGAACGTATGATTAAGCTCAACTTTATCAAACGGTAGTTGCGGGGTCGATAAACCCGTTCTGAATGAACTTTCGCCCAGCACACCTGTTTTCTTACCGGAATAGTTTGCGTAAAAAAGCAACACCTCTATCAATGAACCGAATCATCGACTACCTCCGAATAGGTCCCGTATTCTCGTACTTTCTGCGCGTCTTTCGCAAGCCCGACCCCAATCACCCCACCAGTGTAAACCTGCGAATGATGCACGGTATCAACCGGATCTCAATTGTCATGTTTCTGTTCGCCGTGATTGTCTATACCGTCCGTCACTGCGTTAGATGAACATCGAGACCCTACGCGAATACTGCATAGCCAGACCCGGTGCGACCGAGTCGTTTCCCTTCGATGAGGTGACGCTGGTATTCAAGGTGGGTAACAAGATATTCGCACTCATGGATACCGAAAGCCGCCCCTCTACCCTCGCCCTCAAGTGCGATCCTGAGCGTGCCGTGCAGTTGCGGGAGGAATACACCACCGTTGTGCCAGGCTATCACCTCAACAAGAAACACTGGAATACGATAACGGTAGATGGGAGCGTTCGGAGCAGTGAGTTGCAGGCCTGGATTGACCACTCATATCAGCTGGTCAGGAAAAGTTTACCGAGAGCCGTGCGGGACTCATTAACATGAGCGTATCAAGTGCCAGTACAAACCTGAATTCTGTAAATTCGCTCGGCGAAAAATAGATTGTGTTATGGAAATTGCGTTGCTGAGTGTCTTCTTTGTGTTGTATCTGACCATCCGGTTTTACCTGGTTGACCATGATACGCCCGCCGACAAAGACCGGAAACGATTTCAGAAGGGCATTGACCTGTTGAGTGAGCGCAATACGGAAGAAGCTCACCAGTATTTCGACGAGGCCGTTCGGCAACATCCCAACTCAGCCCTGGCGTATGCCTGCCGGGGAAAATGCCAACTGGAGAGGCAGAATCATTTCTCCGCCATTTATGACCTGACGCAGGCCCTCAGCCGGGACAATACCCTGGCCGACTGTTATCTGGACCGGGGCATTGCCTACCACCAGACTGAGCAATTTACCGAAGCCTTCCGCGAGTTTGATAAGGCCGTCTGGTTTTTCCGCGACGAAAAGCCCGACGCCTACCGCTGGCGGGCACTGGCCCGGATTCAGCTGCGGCAACTGCCCCAGGCCGAAAATGATCTCCGCCGGGCCGTAGCCCTCGGCGATGAAAATTCCTTCCATATCCTCATGCAGCCGCCCTTTACCCGCCCCGTTTACCAGCGCAGGTAGAGCCCGCACCGGTCCGGGCCACACTTACGTCGTGAGCCGCTGCCTACTAACCAGTGCTGGCAAGTCGTCGGTGAGTTGCTCTGTACCCACCCGTTCGGCAATGACTGAGTCGGTAGTTTTGGGTTGGCTTTGCCGCACCAGCATCTCGCCGATAAAGCCCGCCAGAAAGAGCTGCACACCCAGTATAATGGCTACTAAGCCGAAGTAGAACAGCGGGTTGTCGGTAGCGTTGCGGAATTTGATACCCTGCGCAATGTTGATGAGTTTCCCGGCAATGATCCAGATGGCCAGCACCGTGCCGATAAAGAACGACAGCGTACCAAGCAGCCCGAAAATGTGCATGGGCCGCTTGCTGAACCGGTGTACGAAGCCAATGACCAGCACATCCAGAAAGCCATTGACAAAGCGTTCCAGCCCAAACTTGGTGGTACCGTATTTGCGGGCGCGGTGCTGCACTACCTTCTCGCCAATCTTTCGAAAGCCGTTCCAGTTAGCTACAATGGGTAAGTTTCGGTGCATGTCGCCGTAGAGCGTGGGCGCAATAACCTTCACCACGTTGTTCCGGTACGCTTTCAGTCCGCAGTTGAAATCGTGGAGTTGCACGCCCGATACCCAGCGCGATACGGCGTTGAAGAGTTTGGTGGGCAGCGTTTTGGTAATGGGATCGTAGCGTTTCTGTTTCCAGCCCGACACCAGGTCGTAGCCGTCTTCGGTAATCATCCGGTAGAGTTCAGGGATTTCGTCGGGGCTATCCTGTAAATCGGCATCCATCGTGATGATAACCTGCCCCTGCGCATCCTGAAAGCCGGCCTGCAAGGCCATTGTCTTGCCATAGTTGCGTCCAAACCGGATGCCCCGCACGTGCGGATTTTGCCCGGCAAGCCGCTGTACAATGGCCCACGACTGGTCGGTGCTGCCATCATCGACAAACAGAATTTCGTACGAGAAATTATGCTCCGCCATAACCCGAACAATCCAGTCGTGCAGTTCGGGCAGCGACTCGTCTTCGTTGTAGAGCGGAATGAGAACGGTTAGTTGAAGTTGGTTGGTCATTTTTTTTCACTGCAAAGTGATACGGCACTCTGGTGTGACGAGATAGACAAAGAAGCGGAGAATTTCAGAATATCAGGTAAAAGTCGCGCAGCAACGCCCGGTAAG
>JACMPG010000126.1 GCA_014377625.1 Spirosoma sp. | reverse complement strand
GTTTGCACCGGGTGGTTATCTGGTCATGGGCAACGAATCGAACGGCATCGGCCCGGAGGTTGCGCCGTTTGTTACGCAGCGCGTCACTATCCCCCGCTACGGCGACGCCGAATCGCTCAACGTAGGCATTGCCACGGCGGTGCTGCTGGACAACTGGCGACGTCAAATACCAATGGGCTTCAGCCCGTTAAGCTAAACCCCAACGAGTTCAACCGAAAGAATTAGCGCGAATTTCGCCAGTTAATCCGCAGAATTCGCGTTAATTTAGCCAGTTAACTTACTAAATCAATGTTAGTCCGCTCAATTACTGCCGACATTCGGAACCGCCTGACCAGTTCACATAAAATTATTGTGCTGTACGGCCCCCGACAGGTTGGTAAAACGACGCTGGTACAACAGCTACTGGCCGATGTTCCGGGCCGGAAACTGAGCATCAACGCCGACGAACTCCGTTACATCGATGTGCTGTCGAGTCGGAATCTGGAGCAGATGAAGCTGCTGGTTGACGGCTATGACCTGTTGTTTATCGACGAAGCACAGCGGATTCCCGACGTGGGCATTAACCTGAAAATTCTGCACGATGGGCTACCCAACCTAAAGCTAATCGTAACGGGTTCATCGTCGTTCGAGTTGGCTAATCAGACCAAAGAACCACTGACGGGCCGCACCTGGACGTACACACTTTACCCCATTGCCACTACCGAACTGCGGGCGCAGTATAATTCGTTCGAGTTGCGTCAACTACTTGACCATCAACTTATTTTCGGAGCCTACCCGGAATTGTTCAGCCTGCCTAACCAGCGCGACAAAGCTGCGTATTTGCAGGAACTGAGCGCGTCGTACCTGTATCGCGACATACTGGCCCTGGCTAACCTGCGCTACCCCGACAAACTCCGTAAACTGCTGCAGTTGCTGGCGTTTCAGGTAGGCTCGGAGGTATCGCTGAACGAACTGAGCAACACCCTGCAAATCAGTCGCGACACCGTTGCGACCTATATCGACCTGCTCGAAAAAACGTTCGTAATTTTTCGGCTGTCCGGTTTTAGTCGAAATCTGCGGAAGGAAATCGTGAAAATGGATAAGATTTATTTCTATGACCTGGGCATTCGCAACGTACTGATAAACAACCTGAACCCGCTCAACTTACGCAATGATATGGGTGCGTTGTGGGAGAATTTTCTAGTTGTGGAGCGATTCAAGCGCAACGCGTACGGCGGTGCATTCGTAAATCCCTACTTCTGGCGCACATACACCGGTGCCGAACTCGACTATGTAGAAGAATCGGGTGGGCAACTGGCGGGTTTTGAATTCAAATACACGCAAGCAATTGGTAAACCACCCAAAACATGGCTCGATACCTACCCCAATGCTACGTTTACCGGTATCAACCGTAATAATTATCTGGATTTCGTCTTGTTGTAGAGACATAATGATGCCGCACCGGCGTACCGGTCTCTACCGCACATACCCCAACCGGCGCGGGATGGTGTAGATCTCAGTTTGGCGACCGTCGATGTAGCGGAAGGTTTTTCCGTCGAAAAAACCGTCTTCTTCCAGCATGATGCGGATTGTCTTTTTCCAGTCGGGCAGGTCAACGGCCGCGTTGAGTTCGATGGAATAAGCGGTGTTGGCCAGCAGCGGATAATCGCCCGAACCGGCTACGCCCTTCTGCTGATCCCACAGGCCGATGGTTGGCCCGGCGGCATGGCCGTGAACGCCGATGGGGTGGGTGTAAATCGTCCCCTTAATGCCTTCGACTTCGGCCTGTTGTAGCGCGGCCCGCAGAATCTGGTTGCCCGTTTTTCCGGCCACAAACTGCTCCGTCAGAATCTCCTGCAACCGGTTACCCTGTTTGAAAGCCGCTTTGATAGCCTCTGGCACGTCGGTTTCGCCGGGGCGCAGGATATAGGCGTGTTGCTGCTGATCGGTGTTGAGCCGCAGGTACGTAATCCCGAAATCGACGTGTATCAGATCGCCGGGCATGATTACCTGCTGCTCGGGTCGCTTGGAGAAGGTGCGCAGATGCTCGAAGTCGTTAGCGTCGGCGCGTTGTACGTCAACGGTGGGGTGAAACCAGGTGTCGAGGCCAAGGTTGGTAATGCGCTGCCGGAACCACCACACCACGTCGTCGGTGGTGGTCACGCCGGGCTGGATAACCGCTTCCGAAAACCCTTCCTGAATAATCTCGTGCGACAACCGGCAGATCATCGGGTAGAGTGTCATCTCTTTCTCCGTCCGGGTTTCGAGCCAGCCCACGGCCACCTTTTCTGCCGACACGATCCGTTTTTGGTAATCGGCAGGGAGTTTTTCCACAAACTCTTTCTGCTCGGTGGCCGAGAGACCATCGGCATGGGCGTAGTTAGTGGAGTAGTTCAGCCCAATTTTCCTAGGCTTGCGGTCCGTAATTATTTTGGCGAGGGCTTCCCACTGATTAGGCCGCACGTCGATGTCCCACGCGCCTTTGAGCAGCTTGCCCACGTCATACCGGGCAATGGCCAGCTTTTCGAGTTCAGTGCCATTGTCATAGAAGACGATGATCGTGCGTCGGCGGGCGGAGAGCCAGGTGCTGGGCAGCATGGTTTTGAGTACGGGGTCTTCGTTGTACTCGCGCGAGATGATGACCCACATGTCCAGCCCGTTTTTGCGCATCAGCTGGGGCAGCAGGTTAGTAAATCGGTCGTCCAGCATATCGTCGATGACCCTTGCCCGGTCACGTTCGGACAGGATAGCGGTAGGGGCGGGCTGGGCAAAGGCCGGGAGGGCAGCGAGTAAAAGCAGGATTGGGTAGAGCAGATGGCGCATACAAGACCGAATTTGGAGCAAGATAACGGTTTTGCCCAAACCTGTCCTCCGGGGCCGGTTTTCAATCGCTTGGTAGCTACGGGTTTGTCAGTTCGTAGACGTTGGTGGTGCCGCCTGTTTTTAGGTTAGCCGTAGTGCGGGTCAGCACCAGCCGGGTGTCGGTCAGTTCGGTGATTGTGAACGCAATGGTCCCGTTGGTACCGGTGGGCTGGGGTACCAGATTGGTGAGCGTCAGCGTCTTTTCGTCTGCCGAAATACTCCACTGACCCGTCACGCGCGTACCGTCGAAGTCGATGAAGACTACCGTACCGCTGTTGCTCAGATCAAGCTGAAAGCCACTGTAGCCGGGGCGCACGTTGGTGGCGGCTCCTTTGGTGTAGGTCGTTGCGCTGTTCTCGCGGACCAGACTGGCCGACCATGACTTTTTGATACGTTCCGAAACCGGATCAACGCCGTTTTTGGAGCCGCAACTCCATACCGTCAGGGCCAGAAACAGAGTAAAAAACAGGGATGATTTCATAATCGGGAAAATTGAAAAATGGTGTGGATAGAATTACTGTTTGAGCAGTTTGGCCGTAGCGCGTCGGTCGTTGGCGGTGGCCTGAATCAGGTACATACCAGCGGGTAGGTCGGTGAGCGATAGCATCGTTTCGTGACTGCGCGACGCCTTGCCCGACGCCCATTGCTGGACCGGCTTGCCGCTCAAATCAAGCAACTGCACTACTACCGGCGCGGCTGTTTCGAGCAGGATAGTGACCCGGCAAACGTCCTGCGCCGGATTGGGCGAAACCGCCATGCCAATACCCGTTGGGCCGGGTTCTAGGGCGGTAATGATGGTGATGACAGCGGGTGCCGATGTAGCCGAACAGCCATTGAGTGAGACCGCAACGGTGTAGTTACCCTGTTGGTTAGCCTGGTACGTATTGTTGGTGGCCCCCGCAATGACCTGCCCGTCGCGAAACCACTGATAGGTCTGCCCCGTAGCCGTTGGTACGCTCAGCACAACGGCGGTGTTGGACAAAATGGCGGTTGTGCCGGCGGGGCTGATGGTGGCGTTGGGCGAGGGCTTCTGCGTAACGTTCACGTTGGCCGACGTACCCGTACAGCCCTGCGCGTCCACCACTGACACTGAATATACACCGGCTGTACTGGCTACGAATGTGCTGGAAGTTGCCCCCGAAACGACCGTACCGTTTAGCCGCCACTGGTAGCTGAACGCACCGCTGCCCCCCGACGCGCTGGCCGACAGGGGCGTTGTTTGTCCGGCGCAAACGGCTGTAGCTCCCACCAGGGTAACAGGCAGGTTGGTTGTCTGGGTAATGGCAAGCGACGTGGAAACCGTGCAGCCTTTGCTGTCCGTAATATCGACAGTGTACGTACCGGCTTTATTGACGGCGAGCGTTGCGTTGGTACCGGCGTTGGTGGTACCCTGTTTCCAGTTGTACGTATAGCCACCGGTGCTTCCCGATCCTTCAGCAACAATATTGACCGAACTACCGGGGCAGAAACTGGCTCCGTTGGGCGCGTTTATCTTAGCAGAGTGGGCGCAAAGTGGAAGTTTCCAGAGTTCATAACCTGTGTCGTCGTTCTCTCCTATGTAAAAAAGTGCGTTTTCAGTGACAGCAAACTCTGAATTAATATAAAATTCGTTTCTTGTAAAACGCCCAGCAATAATCACTTCATCAGTCTTCGTATTTATTTTTATAACATTATAATTACGGATACCGAAAGAGCCTGCTGATGTGAGTGACAAACAATACAGGTAATCACCTACTTTACGAAAATCACTTGCACGTGCTATCTGAGAAGAAGAAGACAATATACTTATTTTTGTCACTAACTTAGTACCAGCAGTGGTCCCGTCTGTTCGCCAGAGTTCACCTGCGTTATACAGGTACGGTTTTCCATCATCGGTAAGTGAAAGAATTGATGGAAAAGACCCCTGTTTTCCTGGCGAAAATTCTTTGAGTAGCTGGGTTCCGGTCTCGGTACCGTCGCTAAACCAAACCTCTTGCCCTGTCACGCCATCATCAGCCAGGAAAACGATTCCATTCTTGGCAGGTACTGAGTAACCAAAGATACCCAAGCTCTGTGTAACCCCCGATAGACCGCCGGGAGCAATATTTTTAACCATTTTAGTTCCTGATGGTGTCCCATCTGTTTTCCAAAGTTCGCTACCACTAGAACCATCGTCATGCACAAAAAAACCAAGTAAGCCAGATGGAGTTACTGAACTAACCACACTGGAATTTCCACTAAGCAGTTTTATGGGCAACGTTCCGTCTTTAGTTTCATCACTAACATAAAGCGTATTTTCAAAAATATTTGAATTTAATTTGGTACCTATAAATAGCCATCGGTTGCCAAACACAGATAGGGGCTGTTGGCTATCCCCCAGTGGCAACGGAAAATTGCCAATGTTTGGATTTAAGTTTTTGTCAAGAACTAAGCGTACACCTGGTCCACTCAGGTCTTTTACAACAAGAGAGTTGTTGCTTTTAGGATAATCAGTAAGCAGGTATAGTGTTGTATCTTTCAAAAACGTTGTTCTATATACGCCTAATCCACCTGCAAAATCATAATAACCACGATCCCAAATCTCGAAGGTTCCTGCTTCGGTCCCGTCTGTTCTGTACAGTTTTCGCTTTCCATTGACTACCACCTCGAATACAGCTAATCTGTTATGGATTAGAAAATTGGTGGGACTACTGGAATTGTCTCGATTAACAGGGTAAATATCCTTCACCATTTTGGTGCCTGCTTCTGTCCCGTCAGAAATCCATAGTTCAAATCCATTAACGCTATTATTTGCGGAGAATAAAACAGAGTTTCCGAGAGTGGTTATATTACTTATAGCACTCGAACCCGCCAATGGAAAAATATCTTTCACCAAAGAAGGCGTTTGCGCCATAGACGGTCCTGCGCTAATCAGTAACAGGACGTAGAGAAGGAGATGGTAGTATGATTTCATACCTGTGTGGATTTTGGCTTACGATGCTCAAATATGATCTGTACATCAATCCGTCAATCGTAAGATGCACCAACCCGGCCATTGGCTTGACGAAACCGGGATTTGGCGCAACGGGCGGGTGGTGCTGACCAGCCAAACCAACGACGATACCCGCCGAATTTGCTCCCTTTCTATCGGCCCGTAAGTAACCAGCCGGTTTTTTGTGTAGTTTCGGGAATTCGTCTATCCATAATCTACCATGCGCGTTCTCCGCTGGCTGCTTTGCTGGAAATGGGGGTTACTATTGAGCGTAGCCCCAATATTTGCCGGGGCGCAACCCCCGCTGCCCTTACAGCCACACAAGATCAAAATAGCGCAGATGTACTACCGGGAAGGCGTGGCGAATCACGATTCGATGCGCATTGCCGAAGCGTTTTACGAATACGGTAAACTCTACACGGCCGCCACCGACTACCATACGGCTACCCGTTGGTTTATAAAGTCGATGCGGATTATTGAAAAACGGGGCGATTCCTACGAGCTGGCCCGGCTCCATGTGCGCCTGGCCGACCTGGCCGCGCTTCAGGTGCAGTATACCACCAGCCGCGACCACGCCTACCAGGCCCTGGCCATTGCCCGGCGGTGCCGCTCCGAGCGGGGTATGATTCGGGCCTGTGCCGTGCTGGCCCGGCTGCACCACCGAAACTGGCACGCCGAAGCACCCGCCAACACGCAATGGCCCGCGGCCCGGCCCGACAGTGGACTGTACTACCTGCGGCAGGTGGAACGGCTGGCTTACCGGCTCAACGACCCCATGGAAGTGGCTCAGGTAAAGCAGGCACTGGGCGGCCGGCTAGCTGCCCATCATGACCGCCGGGCTATTGCGTACCTGACCGATGCCCTGGCCATTGCAACCCGCCAGAACAGTGGTGACCGACTGGGAATGATGCTCAACCTGGCCTCGGCTTATCTGACGTTCGGCCAACCCCGCCCGGCGTTTAATCACATTCGCCGGGCCAAACTCATTGCCGACAGTGCGTATGCCAACGTGTATGCTATTCAGTACGCCGTTACCTACCATCTGGCCAACTACTACCGCGCTACCGGCCAGTGGAAACAGGCACTCACGCTGACCGATACGCTGCGGCAGTGGGAAAAACGCGACCTGATTGCCGATCGAAACGGTGCTATCTCCCGGCTGAGTATAGAATATGAATCGGAAAAGAAAGAAGCCCGTTTGAAAAGTCAGCAGGAAGAACTGGCCTTGCAGGTAGCTAACCAGCGGATTCAGCAATGGTTTCTGTGGGCTATGCTGGCGTCACTGGTCGGTGCGGTGGGCATGAGTGTCGTGTTTTTCTGGCTCTACCGAAAGAATCGGCGGATCAGCCGCCGAAACGCCAAACTGGTGCGGGAGCAAAACCACCGGGTCAAAAATAATTTGCAGGTAGTGGCGAGCCTGCTGAGTTTACAGGCCAATCGACTCACCGACAACACCGCGCAGCAGGCGGTGGAAGAAAGTCAGTACCGGGTACAGGCGATGGCTACCCTGCACCGGCGGCTCTACGACGGCGAACACCTGGCCAGCGTCTACCTGCCCGACTACCTGACGGAACTGGTCGAGGATGTGCTGGTGGCGTTTGGCTACCCATATCTACAGCCAGAACTGGACATCGCGCCGATAACGCTCTCGGCCGACGAGGCCCTTCCGCTGGGATTGATTCTGAATGAGCTGACCACCAACGCCTGCAAATACGCCTTCCCCGGCCATCCAGACCCCATCTTTCGGGTGTCCTGCCAGCAGAAAGGCAATCAACTACAACTTGACGTAGCTGATAATGGTCCCGGACTGGAGGGTCCCGGACTGGAGGGTCCCGCCGAACCGCGTTTGAAAAATGCTGATTCGTTTGGCATGCGGCTCATTCAGCTGGAAGCCGATCAGTTGCGGGGCTCCCACCAGTTTACGGTAGCAGACGGCACGCGATTTACCCTGACATTTACACGCAGAAAACAAGATGGATCCACTAAATATCCTGATCGTCGAGGATGAAACGGTTACGGCGGCCAACATTCAGGAAACGCTGGAGAAAGCCGGCCACCGCGTCACCGCCACTACCCGGACGTACCACGAAGCTCTGGCTGCTGCCCGGTACCAGCCGCCCGACCTGGCCCTGATCGATATCCAGCTAGAAAGCGACCTGATGGATGGTATTGCCACCGCCCGGGCGCTGTTGGAGCAACACTGGATGCCTATTGTATACCTGACGGCCAATTCTGAACTGCCAACGGTTGAACGGGCCAGGGCCACCGCACCAGCCGCCTATCTGCTCAAACCCTTCCGGCCCAACGAGCTGACCATTCAGGTTGAACTGGCCTACCATAATTTCGTGGGTAGTGGCGGGTTGTCAACCAGCCCATTCCTGACCGACGGTGTGTTTCTGCCGTTTAACAAAGGATACGAGCGTATTATGAAGCAGGATGTACTGTACATGCGGGCTGCCGGCTCATACACGCAGGTTATGATGACGGGCGAGGGGAAAGCGCGGCTCTTCACGCTTAACCTCGGGGCACTGGCTCAGTACTTTCCCGATGCCGCATTTTACCGCCTGTCGCGGTCGCTGGTTATTAATCTGAACCACGTATCCCGGCTCGAACAGGGGCAGGTCTTTCTGAATCAGGTGGCGGTCGCCATTCCCGACGGGAGCCGGGCCGGTCTGCTCAAGAAACTATCGGTCGTCCGAACGCGCTGAGTAAGATAAGTATGACGTTACGAAATTTTAACGCGCAGGGCAGGCAACCCACAGCGACACATCAGCATCCTGCTTCCGGGTCAACGAATGTATTACCACATTACCACGTTCATCCTC
>JACMPG010000125.1 GCA_014377625.1 Spirosoma sp. | reverse complement strand
GGGTCCGGGCAAGGGCTTCGGTCTGTTCTTCGTCGCGCTTGAGCAGATGCAATACCAGCCGCAGGGCCGTTTTTTTGCCAATGCCCGGCAGCCTGGACACCTCATTCACGGCGTCTTCAATAAGCTTCGAGGGAAATTCCAAGATTTTAAATTCTGAACGGGTGAATGATAGAATAACTGAATAAATCAAACCCGTTTGCTACCGGTATTCAATCATTCAGAATTAATTTAACACTTCAGCCGAGATACCGCGCCGACAGATTTCGTTGCGCATGGGCACGAGATCATCCCAGGCACCGTTTTTGACGCTGCACTTACCTTTGTAGTGAATGAGCAGTGTGCACTGCTCGGCCTGTTCAGGCGTATGGGCGCACACGTCAATCAGCGTCTCAATTACGTGTTGGAACGTATTGACATCGTCATTGAAGACAACAAGAGAATGTACGGCCACATCGACTACCTCATCCAGTACGTCAACGTCGGTCGACCAGTCATTTTCTTCAAACGGTTGCATGGGCAAAACTATAGGGTTTATTTAGCAAATTTACGGCGAAATCAGTGCGCGTCAAACCGCCCGATTTCCTAAAAAAGAACCCCATTTTAACCTAAAAAGTTGCTTATTTCTTTTTTGAAAAGCGGGATCACGCAGGCTATTCCTATGCCTTGATTCCTCCGCTCAATTCCATTGCGGCACTCATTCACTCATTTTTACTACATGAACACCTCTATTGCCCTCTCTATTCTGGTCGTTTACTTCGGCGTCCTGGTTACTGTCTCGTTTTACTCCGCACGTGGGGCCGACACGAACACGTTTTTTACGGCCAACCGGCAGTCGCCCTGGTGGCTGGTAGCGTTTGGCATGATTGGTACGTCCCTGTCGGGCGTTACGTTCATATCGGTGCCGGGGGCGGTGGGTAACATCGGCTTCTCGTATTTCCAGGTCGTACTCGGCTATATCATTGGCTATCTGATCATTGGCACGGTACTGATGCCGCTGTACTACCGCATGAACCTGATTTCCATTTACGGCTACCTCAAAAAACGGTTTGGCTTCTGGTCGTATAAATCAGGGGCAGGCTTTTTCATATTAGCCCGCACGGTGGGATCGGCGGTGCGGCTATACGTGGCCGTCGAGGTGTTGCAGATCGCGCTGTTCAACGGGCTGGGCGTTCCATTCGAGGTATCGGTGCTGATTACCATCGGGCTCATCTGGCTGTATACGTTCAAAGGGGGCGTTAAAACCATTATCCTGACCGACTCACTGCAAACGCTGTTTCTGGTTTCGGCGGTGGTGCTGACCATTGTGCTTATTTCGCAGCAGCTTGGACTCTCATTTAGCGGACTGGTAAGCAGTGTGCAGGATAGTTCGATGTCACAGATTTTCTTCTGGGACGCTAACGATCCCAAGAACTTCTTCAAACAGTTCATTGCCGGTGTTTTCATCGCCATCGTCATGACCGGTTTGGATCAGGACCTGATGCAGAAAAACCTGACCTGCCGCAACATCGGCGACGCCCAGAAAAACATGTTCTGGTTTACCTGCACGCTGGTGTTCGTCAATTTTATGTTTCTCTCGCTGGGCGTACTGCTGTACATCTTCGCCAGGCGCGAGGGGATCGCTATCCCCGTCCGTACCGACGATCTGTACCCGCTACTGGCCCTGAATCACCTCGGTCTGGCAGTAGGCATTACGTTTCTGCTCGGCATTACGGCAGCCACCTACGCCAGTGCCGACTCGGCCCTGACCGCGCTGACCACCTCGTTCTGTATCGACTTCATGAACGTCGAAGACCGGCCCGAAGCACAGCGGTCGCGTATCAAGATGATTGTCCACATCGGCTTCTCGCTGCTGTTCTACGTGGTCATCCTCCTCTTTCGGCAACTCAACAGTAAAGAAGTCATTACGGCGGTGTTCGACATTGCGGGTTACACCTACGGGCCGTTACTGGGTCTGTATACATTTGGCATTTTCAGCAAACGCCCCGTCCTGGATCGCGCCGTACCGTTCATCTGTCTGGCCGCACCGGTACTGACGTATATCGTGAATGAGAATTCGGCGGCCTGGTTTGGCGGCTACAAATTTGGTTTCGAGCGGCTACTACTCAACGGATTAATCACACTGCTGGGCCTATGGGCCGTGTCGCGCCCGGTGAGGCAGGAAGAACCGGTAGCGGTGTGAGGTAGATTGGGTATATTTGAGTAAAAACAGGAGAACTATGTCAACAACACAAATTCGGGAGCGATTTCACGCACTGATTGACCACATCAGCGACGAAGACCGGCTCAAACATCTGTATGATGCACTGGCTGACGCAGATACCGTACCTCAGGAAATTACGGATGAGTTGACTAATGCCCAAAAGCAACAGCTCGAAACGGCTTTGGCGCAGATTGGAACCGGCGATGCCCTATCACATCAGGAAGCAAAACGACAAATTGACGAATGGCTGTCGAGATAATCTGGAGCAAAGAGGTTAGAGAGGATTTCCTTTCCATCTTTTCATTCCTTCAGGCTAACTGGTCTGATGGCATAGCCGAACGTTTCAAAGAGATAGCCTACAAGAAGATTGACCTGTTAGCAATCATGCCTGAAATGGGCATTGAATCGGCACAGTATCCCACAGTCCGGCGTATCCGTATCTCACGGTATAACGCGCTTTACTACCAATTTACTCCGAACAGTTCGGTCATATTTCTGCTCCGCATATTCGATACCCGGGCCAATCCAGCCGATAACCCATATGGTGACCCCTCACGTTATGAAAATCCCTTTACTGCTTTCTTCCCTTCTGCTCTCCCTCACCGCATCGGCCCAGTTCCAGTTCGCACCCGCGCTGCCACAGCCGGGGCAGGTGGTGTCGCTGACATACACGACCGCCGGAACGCCCCTGGCTACCGACAGCACCCTCGAAGCGCGGTTTGTGCGGTATGGCTCACCCGGTCAGATGCGGCTCAGCCAACCCACTACGCTCACGCTGGTACGGCAGGGCAACGTATACGCGGGCGAGTTGAAACTGCCGACAAAAGACATTGCGGGCCTGATGATGCTGTTCCGAAACAGGCAGCAGCCCCGGCGCATCGACGCTAACAAAGGTCGGTTATACGTGATTCCGCTGGCCGACGAAACCGGTCAACTCCTGCATCACGCTACTGGCGGACAGGCATCCGTCTTTACCCGAACGAGTCTGCTGGCCGAAGCAGGTGTGCGGCCCAACCCCGACTACGTGGTGACACTGTACGAACAGGAACTGGCCCAAAATCCCGATCTTAAACCGCAATACTGGGCGGATTACTATGCGGCTCTGATTAAACAGCAGAAGCCCGGCTATGCTCCGAAAGTCAAGGCCGGCATTGAAGCGTATCTGGCAGCACAAAAGCCACCTACCACCGCCGACCTGACCAGTGCCGCCCGACTGTACGAAAGTATGGGCGACTTCAAAAACGCCAGTGTACAGCGCGAACGGATGAAGACCGTTGATCCGGCGGGTTCGGTAGCGCAGAAAGACCGCAATATGGCCGTGCGAAACGAACCCAACTGGACAAAGAAGAAAGCGGGGTATGATGCCTTCATGCGCGATTTTCCGGCCTCGCCCTACGCCCCCGGCCTGACCGTACTGATGACCGACGGCTACTTTAAAGCCAGCGACATTCCGGGCCTGATGACGTTCGTAGAAACCCAGCCCGCTACGCATACCGATCCGATGATGCTGAATACAATAGCGTTCCAACTGGCCGATGAAAAACGATCACTACCCGAAGCGGAACGGCTTGTTCGGCGGGCTATGACCCTGCAACAGGCTACCAAACGTCCGTATAATTTCCGGGGTGACTGGGACGCTGAGCAGCGAAGCCGACAAAATCAGATGCAGAATACGCTGGCCCGGACGCTGGAGCAACAGGACAAATTTGCCGATGCGTTTGCCGCCTACCAGACGTTCATGAAACCCGACGATGCCGACAACAGCGACCAAAACGTAAACGAACGGTATTTTCTGTGCGCCCTCCGCGCTAACCGGGCCGCCGATGCCCGTCCTTTGGTTGAAGCGGCCATAGAAGCAGACCGTGCTACGCCCCGGCTTAAGACCGCCCTTCGTACCTGGTACACCAAACAGCCCGGCCAAACGCCCGCCACAGCCACCGCATATCTCGCTAATCTGGAAGCTGACCTGAAAGCCGAACTGCGCGACGAACTGCGCCAGAAACTCATTGACCGCCCGGCCCCCGCCTTCGCCCTAACCGATCTGCTGGGCCGTACCATTTCATCATCGGCGTTTCGGGGTAAGGTGATTGTCCTGGACTTTTGGGCTACCTGGTGCGGGCCCTGCGTAGCCTCATTTCCGGCCATGCAGCAGGCGCAGGAGCGTTTCCAAAGTGATCCCAACGTGAAATTCCTGTTTGTAAACACCCGCGAAGGTGGTCCCTTACAGCGCGTTCGTACGTTTATGGACAAGCATCCCTATCCGTTCGTAGTGCCGCTGGATAGTCAGCAAAAAGTAGCCAATGCGTACGGGGTGCAGGGTATTCCGACAAAAATCGTGATTGGCCCCAACGGGCGCGTCCGCTACCGCGCCGTTGGCTACAGCAACAACCCCGACGCCACCGTCGATGAACTGACGCTGGTCGTGGAGATGCTGAAAGACGGGATATAGGTTCTTGATAATGAATGATGAATGGGCTGACGCTGGAAATTATCGCGTCAGCCCATTCATCATTCATCATTTCTTTAGAAATCAATATCTGTCAGTTCGAAGTTCTGGCGGAGGTTGATGAAGCCTTCTTCGTCGGCACCGGGGTGGTAGATAATGGCTTCGGGCTGGATACCTTTCTCGATATTGCCCGTATCTCGCCGACGGTTGCCGTTGCGGTCAAGGATGAGCCGGACGCGGTACCGCCCCGGTTTAAGCCGCGCAAATTCATAGTTCCGCTTACCATACTCCGACCTTACGACTTCGTACCTGTCGTCCAACAGCTCCACAATGAAGTTCGTATCAGCCACGGCGGCCTGACTGACCTGACCCGCCAGCAGACCGTAACTGTCTTCGTCAGCAATAAAGTAACGGGTAGTATAGCGCGGCAGCGTGTCGCCCTGTACGCTGATGAACGCGCCTTTTTCCAGTTGCAGATACAGCGTATCGCGCAGGTTGGTGGGTTTGTCAAGTACCAGTTTGCTGAACGTGTTGTTCCAGGTCAGTTCATCGGATTTGAGCGGCAATGGCTTCAGCGTGTCAGGACCGATATGAATTAGCGTGGTATCGTAACGTAGCACGGGCTTATTGAAGGTAAATGTAAACTTGAGGTTTCGGTCGATAGGGGCGCTATTGTTAGGCGTAATGGCTACGGCAAGCGGTTTCCGGTCTTTGGCCCGCGTTTTCAGGGGCGAGAAATACACCCGCTCTTTCAGGTTGGTTATGTTTCCGACCGAATCTTCGGCGGCAATAGCGATGTTGATCGTATCGGCAGCGGCCCGGTTGGCGGGGCGAAACAGCCGGATCATCTTCGGCGATTCGAGAAATGAGATCAGGGTATCTTCTTTCTTACCAACTGTCAGGCTGTAGCTGGCAATACCGCTGCTGAGCTCCAGGCCCAGGGTTTCGTCGGTGCGTTCGCGCCGGCTGATGCGCGGTTTGGTGGTACCCCGAAACGCCACCATATCGATACCGGTATAGTTACGGGTCAGGTTGATGACGCTGTCGCGGAAGGCTACGCGTTCGCCGGGGGTGTTATTCACTAAATTCAGGTCCTTGTCCTCAAAACCATACACTTTGTAGCGGTCCGACTTGATATTCTCGATTACATACCGGCCACTGCTATCGGTACGGGCGTAATAGGATGGTCGTTTGCGGTTGATTGGCAGCGTATCATTCGGACCGAACAGCCCTATCACAAAGCCCAGCAGGGGTTTCCGCGATTCATCGTCGGTTACGGTGCCGCTGATGGAGAGCGAGTCGATGGTGGGGCCGGTACTGAACACGACTTTGGCATCTTTGGCCACATTACGCTCGGTAACATCGCGGATACCGTCGGAAAAGTTAATGGTGTACGTCGTGTTCTTTTGCAACGGCCTGTTAAACGTCAGCCGCAGGCCATTGGGCATTTCTTTGACCAGAAACGTATTGCTGTCCTGAGGCGTAATGGTAATCTTCTGCTGGATATTTTCCGTTTTCACGTACTCGTCAAACTCCAGCACTACCGTTTGTCCGGCATAATTCAGGGCGCGTTGTTTGGGAATGCTCGTAATGAGTTGGGGAGCAATGGTATCTTTTTTACCACCGGGCGGCTGCGCTACCTGCGCACAGTTTTGAAGCAGAAACGGCAACGCAAACAGACAAAGAACGATATAATGACGAAGGGGCATAACAACATAATAAGTCCTGCAAAGGTAAACGCAGAAAGGGGGTATTATAGATTGTAAAAAATGTTAATAGGCAGGGGCAAACGGTCAAGTATGAGCATATCTAACTGAAAGCGTATGGTGATGGCTTGGAGTGGGAGACGGGTTTGCAGTCGTATTTCGACGTCTACAATCATCGACGTTTTCATCAATCTCTCCAGTACCGCACACCGTCAGAGGTACTGAAGGGAGTAAAAGGGAACACATTAAATCAAGTAAAAAATCAAATCAACCGCACAGGCGGCCCTGTAACAACTTCGTTATCCAGTAAAGGGGTCCAGTTTAAGGGGCGCGTTATTGCTGACCGTTGATGCGCCTGTATACCTTTTCCAGGATCAGATCGATGACGGTGCTGCCAAAGTGCTTATCGTTCAGGATGCGGGATGATATCTCCTGATTCTGCTCCATGCGGTCGATGAGCTTGTCGATGAATGCATCATGGAAGCCGTAGCGGAAGTTATCCATGGTGTTGTTCTGCGCCTGATGCACCAGTTTCTGGTCATCAATCAATTCCTGTTCGATTTGGTCAAAGAACAGCTTGTCTGCTTCGGTGAAGTCCGCGCTGAAACGATCATTAAGTACGCTGATAATGCTCGATAACGCAGCTTTCTCTTCCTTCTCGCGCTTCATGCCCGTTTCGCTGCTGCCCATCAGGCCATATTCGCCCACGCTTTCCAGCACGATGGGTTCGTTGTCGGCAATCTTCTGCAGGCGGTAATACTCCATGGCCACCTCGTCGTTTAGTTTCAGGCGTTCGCTGAGGTCCTGCCGGGGGAGTTTCAGGCTAAGGTACTTTCCGTACACAAACAGCTTTTCCAGGGCGACGTCCTGAAAGGGTATTATTTGAGACAAGAAGGCGTACAGCCGCAGCCACTGCGACAACTGGCGTTTGAATTCGTCCTGCTCTTCTTCCGCTAAGGCTTCATAGCGATGCGTGGCAGGCTTGACAAAGGCATACAGACGCTCCTGATCCCTGGTTGTACTGCGGGGATCAAAATAGACTTTACAGAAACCATCCTGTTCAGACTGCCAGTACACCTGGTACCCATCGAGCTTTGTTTTCAAATCGTACAGCAGATTGGGGTCCGTTGCTTCCGCCACGGTGGTAAGTTCGTAATAGGGCTGAAACGATTCCAGGATGGTGTCGCGGTCGTTGGTGAAGTCAAGGACAAAGGTATCTTCTTTACCTGCCTGTGTCCGGTTCAGGCGGGACAGCGTCTGTACCGCCAAAACGCCATTCAGCTTCTTATCGACATACATGGTATGCAGCAGGGGTTGGTCAAATCCCGTCTGGTACTTGTTTGCCACGAGCAGAAGTTGATACTCGTCAGAGTCAAATTTCTCGGGTAGTTCTTTTTC
>JACMPG010000124.1 GCA_014377625.1 Spirosoma sp. | reverse complement strand
ATCCAGGCCGGACCAGAATATGTGTCGCTGGGGTCGGGACTCGCTACATTCCTGCTGTTCTCACTGTCGGGGTTTCAGTTACCGCATTACATGAACATCGTGTTTCCATTCTTCGCCATCATCACGGCGCAGTTTCTGGCGGGTTTGTCGTCCGTTGTCCTGCGCCGGTGGGCCATTGGGCAAACAGTCATTGGCGTATTGATGGTGCTGATTACCATAGCGTTGCTACTGCTGGTCCGGCCCGCTGATTTGCTGATCTCGCTGGTCTGGGTTGGTGCGGCTACGGTTGCGCTGTTTTTTCTGTTCCGGCAAACGGATATGCGCTCGCTGATGGGCCGCATGGTGGGTGTCATGCTGATTTTCTTTGTTTCGCTGAACCTGTTTTTATACCCCACCTGGCTGAGCTACATGGCGGGACGAACGGCGGCACTGGCCCTGAACGCACAGCCAAACAGGGCGCCGGGTAACCAGACGCGTGAAACGTTGCTGTACATGCCGGGAACGGGTGTTGGCGGGGGCAGTTTCTGGTCCTACGAGTTCTACGCTAAAGGCCCAACACGCTACGTCCGCTCCAGCCAAGCCATGCAGACACAGGTCAGCAACGGGCCAAAACTTGTCTTCACATCGGCAGCCTACGCCGATTCGCTTCGGTCGGGCGGTTTTCGGGTCAGGCCACTGGCTACGTTCCCCTACTACCACGTCAGCATGCTCTCCACCGATTTCCTGAACGCCGACACCCGCGCCAAAACACTGGAGTCGTATATACTGGCGGAGGTGTTGGATAACAAAAAACAGGATAGGCCGCTGCGGAGCGAGTGAATGCGCCCCCCTACAACTCGCGGATGACGCGGCAGGGGTTTCCGGCGGCAAAAACGTTGGCGGGTATGTCTTTCGTCACTACACTACCCGCCCCAATGGTGGTATTGTCGCCGATGGTAACGCCGGGACAGACAATGACGCCCCCGCCCAGCCAGACACTATTACCAATAACAATGGGCGCGGCCAGTTCCGGTCCTTTGTCACGCTCCGACGCAATGACGGGATGATAGGCCGCATAGAGCTGCACATTGGGCGCGCACTGAAAATTATTGCCGATGGTAATGTGGGCGCAGTCGAGAAAGGTGCAGTTGAAATTCATGAACCCATTATCGCCAATGGAAATAAAGGTGCCATAGTCGCAGTAGAACGGCGGCTGGATATTCACGTTTTTGCCAACATGGCCCAGCATTTCTTCGAGGGCGGCCCGGCGTTCGGGTTCGGCGCTATATGGAATTTGGTTGAAGCGGGTGAAATGGGCGCGGGCGTCGTAGCGCATCTGAGCGAGTGTGGCATCGCTGGCGTCGTAGAGTTCGCCCGCCAGCATTTTTTCAAGTTCAGTTCTCATCAGGCTGGTCGATTTAGGTACGTACTGGGATATAAAAAATGCGCAGCAACGGATATCCGACACTACGCACCTGAGAATGTTGGAAGTCTTTGTTTGCTTAGTACCGCTCGTTGCCTTCGTCGTCTTCCTCGGCCAACTCGGTGATCTCTTCGTCAAGTTTATCGTCGTCATCGGCAATCTCACCGTCGAGCAGATCATTGGCGGGATCACCCGCGTTCGGCACCTCGTCGGCAGCGTGCTGGGCTGTAATGGTATCGGTGTGCAACACGGTATCGGTGGCTTCTTCGCTGCCGGGGTTCCTGATGTCGGGTTCGCTATTCACGCCCAGGCCAGCGTAAGTCGCATCGTCCAGTTCATCGTTGTTGGCAGGCATGTCTACGTCCTGACGTGACATGCTTTCGCGGGGTTGGTTCTGGTTATCCATATTGTCGAGATTTAGAGGTTATTACGCAGAGATGCGCAGAGAAAAAAGAGAGATTCACAGAGAGAAATAAAAGCTCTGCGAGTCTCTCCTTTTTCTCTGCGCATCTCTGCGTAATAACCCTGTGTCCCCCAAACTGTTTATTTCCACACCACTACTTTCTGAACCAGCGCGGGCCGATCGGTGGCGGTGAGCCTGAGCAGATACGTACCGTCGGGCAACTGCCCCACATCGAGTAACGTCTCCGCACCCATCCGGACGGGCTGAGCAGGCAACATGACTTGTCCCGATATAGAAATGAGTTCGACCTGCCCACTGTGTGGGGGGCGGATGGTCAGGTACCGGTCGGTTGGATTCGGAAACGCCCAGGGTCCGGTGGGTTCGGGTTCAACAGCCGTGATAACGATTTTTTTGGAGGTGTTTTTCAGATAGCGCAGCCCCCCGCCCCGC
This sequence comes from Spirosoma sp., assembly GCA_014377625.1. Lineage (GTDB taxonomy): Bacteria > Bacteroidota > Bacteroidia > Cytophagales > Spirosomataceae > Spirosoma. The sequence goes on along the minus strand of JACMPG010000124.1, from coordinate 6,774 downwards.
GTCCCCAACATCAGATCGGGCAGTTGATCGCCGTCGAGGTCGGCGAGGGCAGCCACCAGCCCTGCTCCGGGCAAACCCAGCGCGGGCAACGAATCAATCAGTACCAGCGGCTGATCGGGCTGGTTGGGCATGGCGTAGATGCGTACCTGACCATCGTTAGAGGCTGACACCAGTTCGCGTTTCTGATCGCCGTTCAGGTCGGCAATAGCCAGTGAGCGGGCGCGAGTCTGGAAAATATCCGCTGCCAGACTGCCGTACTGCTGATTGCGCAATTGAAACACCGGCGCAGCTACCGAGCCGGTATTCTGGTAATAGCTGATGGTACCACCGTTTTTCCCGATCAGCAGATCGGGCAGCCCGTCGCGGTCAACATCGATCACGTTGAACCGCTCATCAATAGCTACGTTAGCGGGTATCGGCCAGTTGACAACCTTACTCAGCTCAAAGCGGGCAGCGGCTCCCTTTGCTGCTGCGTTCAGCAAAGCCCGCACCTCAACGCCCCCGTAGAGGACATCACCTTTATTAGCTGTCAGGATCAGGTCCACGCTCCCGTTTCCGTCCAGATCAACAAACTGGGGCCGTACATTGACCAGATTCAGCGTCTGGCCAATGCCGAGATAATCCGTTGTGACCAGTACAAAAGCTGGATTTTGCGGAGTACCTCGATTCTCGAACTGCCAGAGTCCGGCTCGGTACCCGTTGCTGGTGGGCGTACCGGCAAAGCCCACCAGCATGTCCAGATCACCGTCGCCGTCCAGATCAGCGAGGGCGGGCGCAGCATTTTCGCCGAGATCGAGCATGTCACTTTGCAGAAAATCGGGCTGAACAAATCGAAAATCGGGCTTTCGGTTATTGCCCATATTCTTGTAGAACCAGCCCGACGCCCGGAAGTCGAACGCGTTATTTTCGTTGAAGCTAACATTGGACGAAGCAATCAGGTCCTTTTGCCCATCGCCGTCCACATCCTCCCAAAACACAGCCGGAAACGCCGGAAACAGGACGGGTTTACTGGCCGGAAACAGGCTGTCGAACCCTACGAAGCGGGCATTACTGCCGTTGGGGCCGACTCCACGAATGCGGGCGAGGTTCTGGCAGGTAACGAAGCCAAACAAAAGGTCTTTGTTACCATCGCCATCGGTATCAACAATGGTTAGCGTGTTTCCCGAGTGCAGCGGGCGGGCATTGGGATTTGTACCGCGCAGGGGTGGTTTTTCGTCGGCCAGCGGGGCCGCCATCCGGCCCGGATTGGGCAGCGTTCCACCGCAGTTGAGACCAAATGAGAAATCGTTGCAGTAGTTTTTCTGGAACCCGCCCCAGCATAGTCCCGACGTACGCTTAAAATCCAGCCCATCGCGTTTGCCGGTGCGCTCTACGCTCATATTCTGGTTGTAGGAAACCTGATCGCCGGTTGGGTCGAAGGTAAGAATGTCGAGATCGCCGTCGTCGTCAAAATCGGTAATGGCGGGTAGGTCGGTATTTCCGGCGTAGAGCACCTGTCGGCTACTAAACCCCTCGGTCATTACCGGGTCGGCCACCAGCCGAAAAGCCACCTGTCCGTTCTGCGACTCGTTCCGAAACAACCGGATGCTGCCCGCTCCGGGAACAAACAAATCGTTGCGCCCGTCGCCATCGTAATCGGCCATCAGCATCCAGTCATACAATGGCGGAAACGCCGTTTCGTACTCAGGGGCATATTGCCAGACAACACCAGAGCCAGCGGGATTACTGACGGCCACAAACGTGCTGAGTTTTTTCGTTACCCGGTCAAATACCACCAGATCGTCGCGGTTATCATCGTTGAGCCGCATGGTGGCGTATTGGGTAGCGTTCAGTCCGCCCGCCCAGGGGTTGCGCAGCGTTTTTCCTGCCACCGTCACGCCCGGCGACTGATCGTACCGAAACCCAAACGCCCCATTCGACTGCGCATTTGCGAGTAAAGGCATGAGCAGGACTAAGAGGACGAGCTTTTTCATTTTACTTTTGAGTCAGGTTTTTAACACAGAAGAACGGAGCAGTCCCTTCCTCTGTGTTAAAAGCCTAACGCTGAAATAGTCCCCAAAATTGATGATAGTCCTCAAAGACCTCTACGACAAGTTCCGGGAATGCACCGGTGTCTCGACCGATACCCGGAAAATAACGCCGGGCTGCCTGTTTGTGGCCCTCAAAGGCGACAGATTCGATGGTAACCGGTTTGCCGCCCAGGCCCTCGACGCTGGTGCGCGGTACGCCGTTGTTGACGATGCCGCCATTGCCAGTCAGCAGCCCGACCGGCTTTTGCTGGTCAGTGATGCGCTCACGGCGTTGCAGGATCTGGCCCGACACCACCGGCAAACGCTCACGATTCCAGTGATTGGCCTGACCGGCTCGAACGGAAAAACCACCACCAAAGAGCTGATTCACGCGGTTCTGTCGAAGAAATACGTCACTTACGCTACGGCTGGCAATCTCAACAATCACATTGGTGTACCGCTGTCGGTCCTCGCTATCACGATGCAACATGAATTGGCCGTAATCGAGATGGGGGCCAATCATCAGAAAGAAATTGGGTTTCTCTGCACCATCTGCCAGCCGTCGCACGGGCTGATTACCAACATTGGCAAGGCGCATCTGGAAGGGTTCGGTGGTATTGCGGGCGTTCGGATAGGCAAGGGCGAACTGTATGATTACCTGACCCATTCGGGCGGCACGGTATTCGTGAACAGCCGCGATCAGGTGCTGATGGCCATGTACCGCGAACGACTCAAAACCCTGCGCTCCGAAGACACCTTCGCCGAAAGCGTTCTGTATTCCGGCGAACCCATCGACCTCGTGCAGGAAGCCCCGGTCGTGATTTATCGCGATGCAACGGGCCAGACCATCACAACGCACCTGCCGGGTTACTACAACTTCGAGAACATGCTGGCTGCCCGGGCCATCGGGCAGTATTTTACCGTATCCGATACCGGCATCGACCGGGCCATTGCCGATTACAACCCAACCAATAACCGTTCGCAGGTAGTTCGGAAAGGTAGCAATACGGTTTTGCTGGATGCCTATAACGCTAACCCCAGTTCAATGGCGGCAGCCATACGTCAGTTTGCCGTTACACCCGCTAATCGTAAACTCGTAATTCTCGGCGACATGTACGAACTGGGCGACGAAAGCGAAACCGAACACGCGGCCATTGGAAAACTTGTTGCTGAACAAAATTTTGACCTCGTGGTTCTGGCTGGACAGGACATGAAACACGCATTGGTTCACTTGCCCAAAGCCTATTATTTCCCCGACAAGTTCTCGCTCCACAACTGGCTCATGGACAACCCACAAACCAATACGCACGTGCTGGTGAAAGGTTCGCGGGGTATCAGTTTAGAAAGCGTGGTGCAGTTTTTGTGAAGTCAGCAGTTGTTACGCAGAGATTCGCAGAGACAAAAAAGAGATTCGCGGAGCTTTTTTAAAGAGCAACTCTGGGAATCTCATCTTCTTCTCTGCGAGTCTCTTCGTAATAGCTTTTATCGTTCCGTTCAATCCTATGAAATATCTCCTCTTCCTCCTCCTTAGCACTCCTCTCTTCGCACAGCAGCCCTTCGAGAACGAGATTCGGGCGTTTGCGCGGCAGGACAGCGTCTCGCCCCCGCCCGCCAGTCCGATTGTGTTTGTGGGCAGCTCGTCCATTCGGTTCTGGAGCAGTCTGGCGCAGGATTTTCCCGGCAAACCCGTGCTGAACCGGGGCTTCGGCGGCTCGGAACTCAGCGACGTAATCCGCTATTCTGACCAGATCATTACCAAATACAAACCGCGCCAGATCATTCTGTACGCGGGTGAGAACGACGTTGCAATCGGCAAAAAAACGGGTAAGCAAACCTACGACCGGTTTGTAACGCTGTTCAAATACGTCCGTTTCAAACTGCCCGACGTCTCGTTTGTGTTCATCGCCATCAAGCCCAGCCCGTCGCGCCGACAGTACGCGCCCGAAATAGATGAAGCCAATCGGCTCATCGAAGATTTTCTAAAGAAGGAAGAAAACGCCCGCTTTGTCGATATCCGTCCGGCCATGCTCGGCCCAAACGGACAGCCGATACCTGCCCTGTTCCGATCTGATAGTCTGCACATGCTCCCCGCCGGGTACGAACGCTGGACCGAGGCTCTGCGAACCGTTGTGGAGTAACTGGAATGCGGGTTACCTCTTGCTACGGCGTTAAAACGTAAGCTCCATGCAAACGTCGGCGCGGGTGTAGGGCGATGGTTTTAGCGGAACCTCCACAAAGCCAATTCGCCGGTACAGTTCCAGCGCGGCTTTTGCTTTTCGGTTCGATTCCAGCCAGACTATTCGCGCACCTGCCTGCCGGGCATAGTCGATGGCCGCAAGGGCCAGCAGTTTACCGATACCCTTACCCCGAAACGCGGGTACCACCGCCATTTTAGCCAGTTCAAACGTATTATTTTCCGTGGCAATCAAAGCCACCGTTCCGATAATTTCACCACCCGACTGAGCCAGCAGAACCTGCCCGCCATTGGGCAGAATATGTTCTTCGGGATGGTCTAACTGCTCCAGATCGTGTGCCTCGATAGTAAAGTGTTCGCTGATCCAGGCTACGTTAATCTGCTTAAAATCAGGCTGGTGTGCCGGTGCGTATGGAATGATGGAAACGTCGTTCATGGGTGAGTGCAAAAAAGTTTATGGTTTATGAATCAGGTCCGGGAAGTTTGCCCGAACCATTGCAGAATAGATTGCCGTTGCTTGGCTGATCTCGTGAAAATGCTGACGGGCAGCAAGGGATTGTGGGCCACCACTCCTCGCAACGTCCGCCAGAACGCGCAATGTTTTCAGATATACGAACCTGTCATCTTCCAACTCTTCTCTATCTAATCCTGTACGCCTAATCGTTTCCAGTCCCTTCTTGGATCCATTCACTGGTTTGATTACTTCGCCAACGAATGTTAGGTGTTGGGCCGGGTCGTCAAACTCAGGATGTATGATTAAACTGTCCTCCTCCCGATAGTCCTGCGTATGCGAACGGGTCCGTTTCTTTTCGTCTGACAATGGAAAATAGTTTCTCTTATACACCTGATTGCAGATTTGACAACAGTAGAATAGGTTGTCGAAATCGTAAGCCAGCCAATAGTATCCCGGTATTTGTAAAGGCTGCTTCTCATCGGTTTGAAAGCCACCTTTGGGTCTGAAATGCTCTACGTCGCCGTGCGATACGTGCGCGATATAGTCCTCACAAAAGCAACACTTTCCATTCTGTAACTCTCGTAAAACCGATTTAACTGACGTATGCCGATAAATATCTTTGAATCTGAATGTACTTCCTCCCGCTTCGGCTTCGCTGATTAAAATCTTGGTAGCAAGACCACCCCGCCCTTTGGCTGTCAGAATGAGCGGTACCAGTACTGACGACTTGTCAATTCTTACCACGCTTACGACTGACTAATGAGTGATTGATTGATAATGTCCAGGGCCTTCAATGCCTCGCGCGATTCGCTGACGGGCAGATTACCTAATTCCTGTTCGAGTGTGGCCAGTTCTGTTTTTTCCGAAGCGATCAGTTCGTTTTTCCTCAGCAAAGTACGCCGACGTCTAATCTTTTCTTCCACCTCATGTGAACGTCCGCTGATGCCGCCAAACAGGTCGCTACTGAGAATCTGATCAATGCGCCAGTTGTGAACATCTGTGCGGTTTGAATCTACCACCGTTTCGTTTCCTTCACGCCTTAGCACAACTATATTCGCATCCTCCGCCGACTGTACAATCAGCGGGCTGTGCGCTGTGACGATGAATTGCGTATTCGGAAACGTCTCGGTCAGGAATTTGATGATGGTCCGCTGAAACTTCGGGTGCAGATGCAAATCAATTTCATCGACCAGACAAACGGCGGGTTCGGCCAGCGGGTCGGTGCTGTCGGGGTACCGGTCGAGCAAGCCTTTGGCAAAATCCACCATCCAGGCAATGAGCGTCTTATAGCCAAGACTGAGTTCGTGCAACCATACTTTACCGTAATGTGTGTGGAATAGTACTCTGGGAGGGCCAAATCTCATAATCGGACTCGTAGTAATCTCTATCCCTGTAATTTCGTGCGCCAGCAGTTTATTGAGCATTCCAGCAATCAGAGAATATCTATTCTTCGATTCGTCGCCCTGCTTTAAATCGCTGTAATCAGCCAATATTAACAGTTCTTCGGCATTTACAAGAGGAACTCCGTCATCGAATAAATTAGCGACCCGGCCCAGTCTTTCTTCTGTGATGCCCCGCGTACTAATACGTCTTGACGCGCCATAAGCAGATAAGAAAGGCGTTTCGTGGCAATTTTCACCCTTTTCTACAATTGGACCATCATTCTTAGTTTCGGAATACTGTCCGTCACGGGTAGTATAAACAACCAGTCTGATCTGGTCGCCATAGATATTACGACCATCTGATTTGACAATAGCTATTTTAGCATCCATACCACCTCTGCTATACCAGTGAGGGCTAACATTGACACCCATTTCCAGAAGACACAACCCCTTCAACACCGTCGTCTTCCCCGTTCCGTTGTCGCCCAAGATCACATTCCACTGAGCGGCTTTACCAGTCTCGGTGCCGTCTTCGGTGAAATATATCGTCTGCTTGGTGCCAAAGGAACGGACGTTTTCGAGCGAGATACTTTTGAACCAGACGCGGGGGTTTTTAGTGGCCATATCGATTTGTAACGCTAAAACAACAAAGGCGAAGATACCAAAATATCCCCGCCCGACTGATAACTGGTTACTGCTCACTGAACCTCACACCTCCTCCGTCACCAATTGCTT
>JACMPG010000008.1 GCA_014377625.1 Spirosoma sp. | reverse complement strand
GTACATCGAGTATTTGGTGAGTACCCCCTTCAACTACACCTGTACCAATATGGCCGACCACAAGCCAAACTTGAGTCACGATGTCGTCACCGACTTCTTGACTCAAGAACGATTTAAACCGGCTGACCTGTGGGCCATCGTCCAGCCTCATCTGGAGGACGATGAAAACTCGGCTATCTTGGTTGATGACAGTGTACAAAATAAACGGTACTCAAACTTTATCGAACTGGTTAAGCGGCAATACTCTGCGGGGCCGCCCGTGCGGTAATGAACACGGTACAGTCAAAGGGATCGGGCTGGTTAATTTCATTCACTCCAAAGGCAACGACGAAGACTTTTGGCCCATCGACTACCGGATTTATCACCCCGATACTGATGGTAAAACCAAGAATGACCACTTTCAAGAAATATTTAAGCGGCTTGTTACCCATAAACAGCTAAAAGCCAGACGAATCTTTTTTGACAGTTGCGGTTCCCCGCCGGGATATGCTTCGGTAACTAATCTCAAGTTAATTCATCGTCATGGTTGGACATTCTTCACCACCCTGAAGAGCAACCGGATGGTGAGTGTGCATAGAGACATTGGCTATCAACATTTAGAGACGCTGGTTTTTGATGAAACCACGCTGGTGCGTGGCTTATCGGTTAAGTTAAAAGAAGTACCTTTTTTGGTCAAGTTATCAAGCCGGGTGGCCGGTGCCATAGTTGCCCCAAACGGCGGCATTGACCCGCTCATTACTAATGGCTTAGACGATTCTGTAAATCTGTTTGTGGCAGAATTAGCCAACGACAACAGGTGCGGTTCCCCGCCGGGACAGATCGAAGACTTCTATGGAGGCTTCAAGCAACTGACGTGTTCGGAGAAATGCCAGTGTCGCAAAGCTCGTTCCCAGCGGAACCATTTGGCGTGTTGTTATCAAGCTTGGGTGGCCCTAAAAGTCCATGCCAGACGAGTGGGTCAAACGATTTATCAAGTCCGAAAAGGTCTGTTTACGGATTATCTGACCCATGAACTGGCTAACCCAAGAATTCATGCTGTGACCGCCTAAGCGAAAGTCCTAATTCAGTTAAATCTGTCCGATATTTTCGAAGGGTAACCTCAAACTCTCCTTGCACAACTTCCGTACCATCCCATCAAAAAGCCCCCTACAATCTTGCAGGGGGCTTTTTGATGCCCGGCCCTGTTCATCACCGGACGGGGTTTGTCCGGTGATGAACAGGGGGAGACTATTCGCCAAACAAACTCGTCAAGAGAATCACGAACGGAAAAATCAGCCCCCACGTCACAAAAGAAACCGCCATGCCTTTCGGATAGGGTTGACTGTTGAGTTGGGTGGGAAGGGCAACTGTAATGCCCGTAAACCACACCTCGTGGGTGAGAGCTGTTTGGCCGTTTTGCTACATCAGCTTAATTGGAGAACGCAGCCCGGACGCTGTCGAATATCCGTTCGATAACCCGGATATCTTTTGTAATCACCTCGGCAGTTCCCTCTAAACCGTAGCGAAACGGTAATTTTTTGTTGACAGTAGTTGTAAGTCCTTTGGGTAGAGATACGTAGAGTTTATATACAGTCTGGGGCTGACCACCAGCACTAAGGGTAGTGCTGATGTCGGCTACGGTAGCTACCCTCCCGCGTAGCATCCCAAACTCTTTCTTACCAAAACTTAGCAGGGTGATATTGACCATTTGTCCGACCACTACCTTACCCGATCCTGCTGGTTCAATAAATAGCTCTCCTACATACGACCCGGCTAATCCTGGCACTGCCAGCCCTGAGCGCGTAGTACTGCTATTGCTGGGGGGGGGGACAATCCCGGCTACCTCCTGCCCGGCTACGAGTACTGAATTCTCGTGCATGAAGTTGAGATAGTTCAGCCGTCCGGCAATCGGGGCCTTTAGCACATACGTGGTCTGCCAGGTAGTGATCGCGTTAAGTAAGCCCGTAAACGCATCGCGCAACTCATTGTGGGCCGCCAGTTGCCGGTCGGTCTGGTCGAAATCATATTCGGCCTTCTGGCTTCGCAGGGCAATAATTCGGTTTTCGTTTTCGGCGATAGTGGCGCGGGCTGCCTCAATGGCCTTTGTTTTCGCAATTAGCTCGTCGCGTTTGACTTCGAGTTGCTCAACCGAAATGCTGCCCGACTGCTGCAGGGGTCTGTAGCGGGTTTCGTACGTTCGGCGCAACAGCGCATACTCCTGTTCGAGTAGCTCCAGTTGCCGGTTCAATCGGGTATCAATCTGGTCGAAACCGCCAATTTGCTCATTCACAATTCCTTTGCGTTGACGGTTGCTATTGCCGCGTACGGCCAGTGCCTGCCATTCTTTCCAGCGCAACAAAAGCGCGTTGTACGGTATCTGCAAATCGCCGAGTTCCAGACCGTCGGGAAGCGAAACGGTTTCTGACTGAGTTGCTGCCGACAGCCGGTCGGTATCGAGCATGACCCGAAACGAGTCGAGTGCCTGGTGAAGCACCACCACATCATCGTAGCGGGCGGTTCCCCCAATAGTAGCAAAAACCTCGTTGGCTGCCAGCAGGGCTTTATCGGCGGTCAGAAGATGAATTGGCCCCCCGGCCCGGGCTACTACTGTTGCGGGAGGAGTATTGGTTGTAATCGTGATTTTACCCTTTATTACGTCGGGATATTTAACAAACCAGGCCAGCCCAAGCAATAGAAGTACCACACCAAACATCAGGCTGATGCCCCAACGTAGCGGCCAGCCAGGCATTTGAGCCAGTAGTTCGTCGGCATCCTCAGAGGGCGGGGCAGTCGTAATGAATTGTGGCATGATCGATTTAATTTAGGTTACCCACTAATTGTTTCGCTCCCGATTCAATAAGTTTGAGTTCGTACAGGGCCTGTAAGCGATTCAATTTAGCTTCGGTGTACGCCAACTGTACCGACCGGTACTCAATCAGATTGGAAAACCCGCTCTGTAACCGGTTGCGGGCAATGGCGAGACTACGGGCGGTATTCTGAATCAATAAGACCGACAAAGCAACAATTTTAGCCTGAGTCTGGTACGAACGGCCCAACAGATCGGCTTCGGCCAGTAACCGTTGTTCGGCTCCTTTAACCGTTGTTTTGGTCAGGTCCCGTTCCAGTTCGCTTTGCCGAATGGCACGCTTGGTTTCACTGACTCGCAGGAGTGGTACTGTAACTGAAAGCCCGGCCAGCAGTAAACTGGTCGAATTACCATTTATACGCGGAATGTCGGGAAATTTTGTACCCGTGAAACTCTGATAAAGCGACGAATTGAGCCGTACTGTTGGTTTTAGTGCTGTTTTCTGCAACTGCACATCCGTATCGGAAATTAACACCCCCAATCGCTGACTACGAAGGTTGAGATTCTGACTCAGTAACTTACCGCTCAAATTAGCAAAAGCGGGGGGCTGCGGGCCGGGCGTAAGGCTGTCTGTCAGAAACAGCGGGTCGAAACGGTTCCAGCCGATAGCCGTATGGAGCTGATTCTGGGCCGTTTGCACGCCAATCTCTTGTTGCAGGTAGCTGGTTGAGTCGGTCAGGAACAGGTTTTCGGCCTGCAACACATCAAACGTACTGGCTTTACCGAGTCGCTCCTGAGTCGCAAAATCAATCCAGCGGGCCTTGGAAAGGGCAACGCTTTCGGCCCGAACCAGCAATTTTTCCCGTTCGACAACCGCCCGGTAATACGCCATCACAACCGCCCGGCTTACCTGTTGCCGTACAGCCTGTATCTCCAGTGTTGCCTGTTGGGATAAATGGTCGAGCCGGGTCTGGCCAAAATAAACTCGTCCACCATTGTACACCAGCCAGCTACCCGACAATGCACCGTTGAGTGCGTTATCCTGATATACGCCCCGCACAAAGCTCGTAGGCGAGTTATACTGATTAAAATAGTTGCTTTGATTAACGTTCAGATCGAAGGTAGGTAGTCGGTCGGGGGCACCAAACTGCCGGTTGCTGGTGGCAATAGCTTCGCGTCTGACCGCCACCAGCACGTCGGTGTTGTAGGTCATACCAAGCCTGATGGCTTCGGTTAGTGGCAACCGAATCTGTGCCAGGCTTGGCTGGCTTCCCAATACTATACTGACCAGCAACCAAAACCCGCCCATAAGCCACTGGCAGAAACGGCGACTGGCTTGCCGGTACGCAACGCAAGTCAATAAAATGAATAAGCTGTTTGCCATACAGTTAGCGGCTAAGTTCCAACTGATTATGAACCAATGTATAGTAATAACCCTGTTTTTGCACGAGTTCTACGTGCGTTCCAGTTTCTACAATCTTACCCTGGTGCAACACTACGATGTTATCGGCATCGCGCACAGTACTGAGCCGGTGAGCAATCACCAGCACTGTGCGGCCCTTGGTAAAACTGGCCAGGTTATTCATAATTATTTTTTCGTTGTTGGCATCAAGGGCACTCGTTGCCTCGTCGAAAAACAAAAACGTCGGGTTTTTGTAAATAGCCCGTGCCAGCAGGATTCGTTGTTTCTGGCCAACGCTCAGGCCGACGCCCTCACCCCCGATTTTGGTTGCCAGCCCACGAGGTAAATGTTGAATAAAGTCGGGCAGGTTTGCTGCGCTAATGGCGTAACTGAGTCGTTCCTCGTCAGGGGTTTCATCGCTGGCAATGATGTTTTGCCGAAGTGTATCCGAGAAAATAAACCCTTCCTGCATTACGACCCCACACTGCCCGCGCCACCAGCCGCTGTGGATAGCCTGTAAGTTTTGGTTACCGATCATAATCTGACCGCTGCTCGGTTCATGAAATTTCAGCAGGAGTTTCATGAGGGTAGTTTTGCCGCTACCGCTGGCACCCACTAAAGCGGTTGTTTTGCCTCGTTGCAAAAACAGGTTGATATTGTTCAGTACCGGGGGCGTACTTGGACCACCGTAGGAAAAACTCAGGTTGCGGAATGTGATGCCATCCCAGGCTCCCAATTGCCGGATTCGATCAGACTGGGGCGGGTCTTCGTCTTCTTTATTGTGAACCTCCCCCAGCCGGTCCAGGCTAATTTTGGCATCCTGTGCCGACCGCATAAAACTCAGCAAACTGCCCAGGGGCGCGTTGACCTGCCCCACAATGGCCTGAATAGAAAGCATGACACCAAAGGTGATCTCACCGTCGATAACCAGCTTGGCCGATAAGTAGGTGATGAAAATATCTTTCAGTTGTCCAATAAAAAAGGTGCCTGCCTGTTGTATCTGCATCAGTTTCATATCCTCAACACTAATCTTGAACAGCCGGGCCTGCACCTGTTCCCACTTCCAGCGTTTCTGGTTTTCGATGTTCTGTAACTTGATCTCTGTAATGCCCGATACAATTTCGAGCAACAATCCCTGATTATCGGCCATACGGTCGAATCGGCGCAGATTGAGTCGTTTGCGGGAGCGCATAAAGGCCCATGTCCAGACTACATAGGCTACCGCACTGATGGTAAATACGATGAAAATAGTTGAATTGTACAGGGCCAGTACCAGCCCGAATACCAACATATTGAATAAAGAGAATACCACATTGAGCGACGATCCGGTTAAGAATCGCTCGATAATCACGTGGTCGTCGATACGCTGAAGGATGTCGCCGGCGTTGCGCGTTTCGAAGAACGAAATGGGCAGGCGCATGAGTTTGGTCAGAAAATCTGAAATCAGCCGAATGTTGATCCGGCTGCTGATGTGCATCAGAATCCATTGCTCCACAAAGTTGGTAATGAGCTGACACACGAAAATGGTGAGTTGCCCGGCGAGCAATAGGTTTACAAAGTTAATATCCTGATACTCGATGCCCCGGTCAACAACGGCCTGCGTTATAAACGGGATAATAAAAGCCAGCAGGGCACTCAGCAACACACCAATACCGATTTGCACCAGGTAAGGTCGGTATGGACGCAGGTAATTCCAGAAATAACTCAGTCGTAGCCCCTCCTTAGGGTCGTCGGGGTCATTGTAGAACGTCTGGTCGGGTTCCAGCAGCAGGGCAATACCTGGTTCATCAGGTAATTTAGGCTGCTCAGTCCACCCATCCAGAAATTCTGCGTGGGTGTATTTAACTAACCCCTGGGCAGGATCAGCCACAAAAACGTGCTTGCGGGTACTGGCATATACGACCACAAAATGCCGTTGCCGCCAATAGACGATGAGTGGCTTGGGTGCTTCGTCGAGCAAAATCTGAAGCGTTACCCGGGCCGATATGGTTCGAAAACCAACCGCCTGCGCACCGTCGCTGATACCAGCCAGGCTCACGCCCGTTTTTCGAATAAAACAGACATCGCGTAGATATTCGAGCGACAACGTTTTGCCGTAGTGCTTGCCGACCATCCGTAGGCAGGTTGGCCCGCAGTCCACCAGATCTAATTGACGATAAATCGGGAATTTTTTGATCACGTTGAATAATACATAGAGTTGGCTGGGACGACTGTAGTCAAAATGGTGTGCAGAAATTAGTCAGCCATATGCGCTTCAGCGATCAAATTAGCACAACAACGAATTTACATAATAGACTGCTACCAGTCAAAATAGTAACCATTCCAGCGGATACCCGCTTCTGATCGAAAGGTGCTGGTTACAAATAGAGCGACAATTAAAATCGGGTACTATAACTATGTGTAACATTATTCTTGTGTGGAGCAATTGTCTAACAGTCAACAAGTTAAACGTAAATAGTAGTGGATACCGAGTTTGCTTAAAAATCATTACTATTCAGATAAGAAGAAAAAAAAGTTTTAAATTAGTAATAAGTTTTCATATGTAAGTCAAAACATAATTAAATAAAAGCAAAATCGTTTACAGAAGATCGTGACCACAAAGAGATTTCTATGTCTTAATCCTGAGAAATATGTTCTCTACAATAAATTTTTTCACCTAACTCATAAAATGTCATGCAAACTTTAGAAGCCTTTCAGGCAAAACTCTCCCCCAACCAATTGGACATTCTCTCGGCCGTTGAAGCCGGGGCTGTTGTTGGTGGTACGTACTGCCCTAAGCCGAAAAAATCGGACAAGTCAGGCAAGTCGGGCAAGTCGGGCAAGTCGAACAAGAATAAGTGCAAGCCCAAGCCCCGTTATTGCTACTGATAACGATGCTTGTCGGTAGGTGAATTGTGCGCACAGCAGCAGATTTTCAAATCTGCTGCTGTGCTTTTTTCTGCCCCACTACCAACCAACTGCCTACATGGAAACTCTGTACAGTTTATCCCCTGGCTTTTCATTTATCGACCGTAGCGGCCTCGTCGATCCGGCTTTTGAAGCCGGTTTGCTAAACAAATCGTCGGGCCAGATGCTATTGCTTAATGCTGAAATAGCCGCCCTATTGATTTTGTTTCGGGAGCCAGTTTCCGTCGCAGAGGCAGCCCAGGCGTTTACCCATAAACTGGCGGCCTCTCCGTCCGACATACAGGCTGTTATTCAGGCATCCGTTGACACCTTCTTTCAGCAGGGAATTTTAACAACCGGCAAGCAGCTACAACAGAAGTTGGCGTATCCGTTTCCAACGTTGCAACCCGGTACTGCCGTCAAGAATTACTTGGTTCTGAAGGAGTTATCAGCAACGCCCCCGGTAGGTATTTACCTGGTAAAGTCTCTGACTGGCAAGCGGTACGTTCTCAAAAAACTGTTTATACATCCGAAAGCCTCTCCGGGTGCCGTTCGTGCCCAGAAAAAAGAATTTGCCCACGAATTTCACGTACTCCACCACCTCGAGGGCTGCCCAGCGGTCGGTCAGCTTGTCGAATTCGACGCTGATGAAAATATTGGCGTGGTTGATTATTTTGCCGGGGTGAGTTTACGCAAATTCATCACCAGTAACCACAAAGAGCTATCGACTGCAGATCGAATTTCTCTGTTCCATCAGCTGCTCAATTGCATGGACGGTCTGCATAGCCGAGGGGTGTTGCATGGCGATATCCATTACAGTAATGTGCTGGTGAACAAAAAGAAGCAGGTCAGACTGATTGATTTCGACCTTGCTTACTTCTGGCGCGACCGAACGAAAAAAAATCTCCGGCACGGGGGCATAACTGACTTTACTCCGCCTGAACGGATAACTGACGATGTTTTTCACAAATCGGCAGGCCCCCCTGACTTTCGGGCAGAAGTGTATCAAATAGGAATTATAGGGTATTTTATCATTCAGGGCAGACTCCCGTTTGGTGGTCATACCTGGCGCGAGAAGGTCGCTACCATCCGGCAAGCCTCCCTGACTTGGGATGTATTCGTCCCGGTGGTAATTCGCGATTTGATCGAAACGGCCTTGCAGAAGGACCCCGCTCAACGCTTTGCGTCGGCAACAGCAATGAAGGCTGTCGGGATTGAAACTGTGTTTTCTGCCAGAGCAGTAGCCACCGTGCCGGTGACGACGCCCGTGGCCGGGTTCCTGGTAGAGCCGCTCGGGTTGAATCGTTGAAAGGTGCAACCCGAACGGCTCCGGCAGTTTACGGAAATGGTATGAGTTCGGTTATTTTCAGCGCGTTCGCAGAATAAACTCAACCCGACGATTTTAGCCCGTTCGATTTCGGTTTCATTGCTGGCGATGGGGCG
>JACMPG010000123.1 GCA_014377625.1 Spirosoma sp. | reverse complement strand
TTCAGTTGGAGACGCTCAACAAGATTGTACAACTGGGTATGGGTAAGCAGGTTCGGGTAGAGATTGCCTAGCCTTCCTGACAGCTTCAATCAGGGGTGATTAATCTTTGTCGGCTAATCACGGTAGCTAAATCGTCTGATTGTGTCAACGCACTGTGCTGATACAATCAGGCTGAAAAGTTGAAAAAGCTGCAACCACGCGTCCTGTGACGATTATCAGGGTAATTGCAATCGTGACAGCTAAATCACCATTTTAGATATTGCAATTAGCGTTTTAGCGCTAATCTCCCCTGGCTTATTACTTTGGGATTAATACCAAACTTTTTCTTAAAGGCCCGGCCAAAATAATTTGCACTACCAAACCCAACTTCAAAAGCAACCTCCGATACACTCATGCCACGTTCCAACAGTTGATGGCCCAGATTCAGCCGGTAATTATTGAGGTATTCTTTGGGGCTAAGATTGCTCAGCGTTCTAAGCTTCGTATGCAATTGCGACCGACTGCAGTTCATCATAGTAGCCAGCAGGTCGGTGGTGAGGTCTTTGTCTTTGTAGTGCTGATGCACCAACGCATAAAACCGCATGACAAAATCCTGTTCTTTATTGTGCTGAGGGAATGTTGTGAGTACTGAATTAGTCAGCCCGTCCAACAATTTGCTTTTTAGCACTGATACCGACTTCAATTGGTTGGTAATCATCAAATCCAGTTCTTTGAGGTTAAATGGTTTGCTGATGTAGGCATCAGCTCCGCTGTTTAACCCATCAATGATTGTTTTTTCGTCATTATCATATAGAAGTAAAATTACGGGAATCGTTTGGGTTGCTGGGCTGTTTTTCAAAATTGCGCACAGGCTTTGGTTTTCTTTGTTACGAAGTTCACTATCGCACAAAATCAGGTCGGGCAGAGCAGTTTTAAGTTTGCTAAGGGCTTCATTAAAGGTATTGGGCACAATAATCCGGTAGTTTTCCTGAAAATGGCGTTTCAGAAAATAAGTCAGGTCTTTACTTTTATCGAGTATCAGAATAGTAGGTTTACTGACCTCTACCGGTTCGTCGGTCCCTGAATTCCCGAAATTGCTTTCAGCCCATACATCGGATAGGTCAGGACGGATATGCGTGTACAGGGGGCGTGTTTTGTTGACGATAGGCGTGGTTTTTCTGACCGAACTTTTCTGAATCGGAAATCGGATGGCCAGTGTCTGCCTGTCACCTTCATCCGTAAACTGTACGGCTCCTGGCAACAGTTTTAGCAGACTGAACGTGAGCAGAATACCGATAGTGGCCGAGTCATTCTGGCGAAAAAGTTCTTCGTTATTTTCGGCTACGCGGTAACTGGCTTGTAAGCGTTGAAATAACTCTGACTGATTGGTGAGCAAAAAACGAGTAGTTACGTAGGAATCAGGCGCTTTTTCTGGCTGGTCGAGAGTTACGTCAATGTGGATAGGCTGCCCTTCGGGTAATTCATTCGTCAGAAAAAATAACAGATTGCCTAGCATCATTTCCAGTTTTCCGGCATCGAACGAAGCCATCAAAAAGGGGAATGAAAACGTTAGCCGTTTATCGATGTGCTTTGCCTGAAAAAGGGGCGTAAAGCTCTGCACCGTTTCTTTCAAAAACGTGACGACATCGTGTTGGGCCAGATGAACGCGCTGAGGCTCATGACCTGTTTTACGAAGTTGGGTTATCTGGTCAATGAGGGTGTGCAGGCGTTTGGCATTCTTTCGAATAACGCCATAATTGGTAGCCGAATCGGCCTGACAGACCCGGTCAGACTGCATTAATTCATCGATTTCGGCCATAATCAACGTAATGGGCATTTTAAACTCGTTCGAGAGGAACGTAAAGAAATTGAGTTTCTGTTGGTTCAGTTCTTCACTTTTTTCGCGCTCCACCCGTTCCACCTGCACGGCCATTTTCTGCTGATTGAGAAAAGTAATAAAACGCCGATAAATCAACAGTGCACCTATACCCAGCAACAGGTAAACAAACCAGGCAAAAGGGGTTTGCCAGAAGGGAGGGCTGACTACTATTTTCAGGGTTCGCTCTGTGGGCGACAGCTCTCCATTAGAGCGAAACGAACGGACATGGAAGGTGTAACTACCCGGCGATAGGTTGGTGTAGGTACGTGAACTGGCTGTCGTTTTCGGATTCCAGTTTTTTTCAAATCCTTCGAGGTAGTAGGTATAATAGTTAGTACCCTTCGAGAGGTAGTTGACAGCCACAAAATCCAGCGTAATCACATTTTGCGAATGAGCTACGTTCAGTTCCTTCGTTTCATCAATGTGGTTGGTGAGTACCGACTGAATCTGGTCGGCATCTACGGCTTTATTGAATAGCCTTAACTCTGTAAAATAAACGGGCGGATCGAAAACCCGTTTCCTGATTACATCGGGATCGAAATAACACAGGCCATCTACACTGCCAAAATAAAGCAGCCCCTGTTCATCTTTGAGGAAAGATTTGAAATTAAACTGCGTAGCCTGTAGCCCATTACTTTTGTCGAAATGACGATAGGTTTTCTGAGTCGGGTTAAAGGCGAGCAACCCCCGATTGGTTGAAAACCAGTAGGTTCCATAAGTATCTTCCAGAATGCCATAGACCGTTGGACTGGGCAACTGAGTATTTACCGGCGAAGGGATAAATTTTTTCAGCCTGCTGCTCCATACACATACACCGCCATCAACGGTTCCAAACCAAACCGTTTGCTTCGTATCTTCATAAATACTGGTAATCTGATTACTCTGGATAAGGGGCGTGTTTTCGGCCGTATAGTGAAGCATTTTTCCTGAATTCCGGTCGTAGCGATAGATTCCATCAGAGCGGGTCACTATCCAGAGTTGCCCCGCTGTATCCTCGCTGACCTGATAAATAAAGGTGTTTCTCAATACGTCTGGCTTAAACAGGCGAAAGCGTCCGGTTTTTTCATCCAGAATATTCAACCCATGAACCGTACCTACCCATACGGTATTAAACTGGTCCCGAAATATAGTATGGACTCCGTTATTTGAGAGGGTAGTTGAATCGCCAGGTTTGTGCATATAAACCTTTATAGCCCCCGAAACCGGGTCTATCCGATTCAATCCGCCCCAAAGTGTACCAACCCAGGCCGCCCCTGATTTATCAATCCACAGGGCATGAATATTATTGTCGCTCAGGCCGTTACTCTTGTTATGGTAAGTGTAACGACCTGTAGCGGCATCCCGAATAGTCACGCCCGCATCTTCAGTAGCAATCCAAAGCCGCTTTCTGTTATCCGTAATAAGCTGGCTAACAGCATTCCCGGCAATACTTTGGCCATCGGGAGCCGGAAAAAGGTGATTAAAGGAGATGCCAACAGGCTTCGCATAATTTACCCCTCCAAAGTAAGTGCCAATCCAAACGGTTCCGTCGCGACTAACATACGATGAATAAACAGCCCTGTCATTGAGGCTATAAGGCGACGCAGTAAAGGATTTGTCGTACCATTGTGCTGTTTGGCGTTTGCTGTCGATAACCACAATACCCGACTCGCTGCCTACCCATAAATTACCCAACTTATCTTCGGTGATAGTGCGTGCAACCCATGTTCTAAAGTTAGTCAGCCGGTTAAACCAGTCCACCGGGCGAAACGTCATGGTTTGTTCATCCAACTGGAGCAATCCGGTGTTTGTTCTCAGCCAAACAGCCCCCTGCCTGTCTTTATACAGGCCATAGTCCTGCATAGCAGTCCGCTTTCCCCGACTGATGTCCTCAACGCCCAGGGTAAGTACAGTTTCTCCTTCGGCATTGATGATTCGTGGTTTATTACCCTGAAGCACTAAAAAAGCACCTTTCCTGAATTCGCAGATGGAATGAATCTTTTGCTTTGGTAGTATATGCCTGATCTGGCCCTGTGGCTCTACTATATAAATCCCGTTCTCACTACTTACCCACAGGTGGCCACTCATTGTTCGCTTGATTTCTGATACAAAGGTTGGGCCTTTTTCGAGCGATATCCGCTCAAATCGATCCTTATCAAACAAGTAACGGAACAAACCAACAGGTGTACCCACCCACAACTCCTGACCTACTGCGTAGATACAATTAATCTTATTCGTTTCCTGCCGGGGACTCCTGATTCTGAAATAATAATTCTTGATTCGCTGGCTATCGTATCGACTTAAACCATCCCGCGTACCGAACCACATAAAGCCTTTATAGTCCTGCGTAATACTGAATACAGTATTGTGCGAAAGTCCTTCGTCGGAAGTGAGGGTATTAAAATAGAACGGCTGGGCAACACACTGACCCATAAAGAGAAATAATGAATTGATAATCAATCGTATACGATTCATTTCCTTCGGTTTCTCTGTGAAGTGACTGAGGGTTTCTACTTATCTTCCACTATGTAGTTCCTTTTCGTACAGATGTGCAATCTATACTACACTAAGCTAAAAATTGTACATCTGTTTTAGTTTTTTGTACAAAAGTAATGATTTACTGATGTCCTAATTCTTAGAATTGCAAAATCATTTCGGTGAATTATGCTACGGTAAGCAATTAACCAACGCGTAGCCTATATAACGCCCTAACTACTTTTTCAGACCCCTCACCCATACACACGAGATTACGGCATCAATGAACATCGGTCTTCCCATACTCCTTTTTTATACCCCAATTTACCCTTCTGCTTACATAACTTACTTGTGTCTATGAACATGAAAAACGTTTACCAAACACAACTCACAAGCGTAGCTTGGTTGCTATTACTGATGCTGACAGGTTTACCCGCTCTGGCACAGCAACGAACCCTCAGTGGGAAAATAACCGGCGATAAGGGCGAACCCTTACCGGGGGCTACAGTGCTGGTTAAAGGCTCACAAAATGGCACCACCACCAATGCCGATGGACGCTATACGCTGGCCCTGCCGGGCGACCAGACAAACGCTACTGTGATTATTTCCTTTATCGGGTATTTGCCTAAAGAGATTGTGGTTGGTAACCAGTCGGTTATTGATGCCACCATTGAGCCGGATGCCAAAGGACTGAACGAGGTCATTGTGGTGGGCTATGGTACGCAGCGGAAAGAATCGCTGACGGGGGCTATTTCGGCAGTCAGTGCCAAAGACATTGGGCGCGTACACGCAGCTACCGTAACGGGTACGCTGGCAGGTAAAATCCCCGGTGTGCAGTTTCGGCAGCCCGATGGCCGACCCGGTGCGGCTGCCAATATCCAGATTCGGAACATGGGCGGAAACCCGCTGTTCATTATCGACGGAGTGCCGAAAGACAAAACCCAGTTTGATAACATAGCACCCAACGACGTAGAAACCATTACCGTACTGAAAGATGCGTCGGCGTCTATTTATGGGTCAAGGGCCGCCAACGGCGTTATCATTGTGACTACCAAACGCGGAACACCCGGTCAGAAAAGTACCATCAATTTAGATGCGTACTATGGTTTTCAGAACTGGACCCGCTTCCCCCAGGTCATTAATGCCTATGAGTGGAACTTAGGCAAGGCCGAAGCCGA
The DNA here is from genome assembly GCA_014377625.1 of Spirosoma sp. GTDB lineage: Bacteria > Bacteroidota > Bacteroidia > Cytophagales > Spirosomataceae > Spirosoma. The sequence continues at coordinate 16,873 of JACMPG010000123.1, read as the reverse complement.
AGTAAACCGGAATGGCATTACCTCTATTACACAGAGCGAATTGGATAAATACCGGGCCGGCACAGAGTACGGTTACCAGACCTTCGACTGGTATAACTTCATCATTAAACCCAACGCGCCCCAATCGAACATCAACCTGAGTGCTAGTGGTGGCTCAGACAAAATCAATTACTACATCTCGGCAAACCGGCTGGATCAGAACTCGGTAATGGGGCGGGAGTTTATCTTTAACCGAACCAATATTCAATCCAACATTGATGCCCGCATATCGGATAAAATCAAAGTTGGCCTTACCATCAGCGGTCGGCAGGAGACCCGCAAAAACCCCGGTGTGCCGGGTGGCGACGACTACATAGCCCCCAAATTCGGTATCCTGCGCAACCGCCCTACCGAGCGGCCGTATGCCAACGATAACCCCGATTATATCAACACCATCAGCAACCCGGCCTCCAACTGGGGCTATCTAAACTATAAGCTGTCGGGTTATCTCGACGAAGTGTATACGTCCATTACCCCTCAGTTTACGGGCGAATACCAAACGCCCATCAAAGGGCTTATTGTGAAAGGGCTGTATTCGTATATGTTCCGCGATTCGCAGCGGGATGTGTTCGAATATACCTACGATACCTATACCTACAACCCAACATCCCAGCAGTATAACCGAACGGGCGGAAGCCAGAATCCGTACCGGCAGCGGGTGGTCAACAAAATTGACGAGTATGTGGGGCAGTTTCAGTTCCTGTATGCCAACACCTTTGGCAAACACAGTATTAATGCCATTGCCCTGACCGAACGGCTGCAAAAACGCGAACGGAACGTAGAAGCCCGTACCGTACCTAAAACAAACACACTGCCCATCATGCAGTTTGCCGATATTGTAGCCTACAACGACCTGGATGTCACGCAGTCACGGGTGGGTTATATTGGCCGGGTCAACTATGGTTATGCCGACAAGTACTTTCTGGAAGTAGCCGCCCGGCGGGATGCTTCCTGGAAATTCTCGCCCACCAAACGCTGGGGTACGTTCCCGTCGGTTTCGGCGGGCTGGCGTATTTCGGAAGAGAATTTTTTCAAATCGTTTACAAACAATGGCGCCTTTTTGAGCGATTTGAAAATCCGGGCTTCCTATGGGTTACTGGGCGATGATGCTGTGCGGCCCAACAACGCCGACCTCGACCCCTATGCCTACACCCCCGGCTATGCCTACAACACGGGTATTGGCATTATATCGGGCATATCCACCGTAGCGGCCCGCGACCGGGGCGTGGCCAATGACCGTATTTCCTGGTTAACGGCTAAAGTAACAGACATTGGTCTGGACTTCGGATTACTGAGCAACAAAATAACGGGTACGGTCGAATACTTCCGGCGCGTTCGGGATGGGTTGCCCGCCGTTAAAAGCGACGTGTTTATTCCCAGCGAACTGGGCTATAATTTGCCTCAGGAAAACTTAGAGCGCGATGCCGTAGTAGGGGGCGAAGGCTCGCTGACGTATAATGGCAATGTGCGCGGTATCCGGTTTACGGTGGGCGCCAATGTATCCTATGCACGGGGTAAATTTTTGAACCCATATAACCCTCGCTATGGAAACTCATTGGCACAGTATCGCGATTCACAGGAGAATCGCTGGAGCAATATTTTCTGGGGTTATCAGGCCATTGGGCAGTTTCAGTCGCAGGACGAAATCAACAATTACCCGATCAACATAGACGGGCAGGGTAACAGAACGCTGCTGCCCGGCGATTTGATTTATCAGGATGTCAATGGCGATGGGATTATCAACAACCGCGACGAACGGCCCATTGGCTACGGATTGAGCACCACGCCCATTCTGTCGGGGGGTATCAACTTTACCTTGTCGTACAAAGCGTTCGATTTTGCCGCCGATTTTTCAGGGGGAACGGGCATGACCCTCAACCGCCGGTTCGAGATGCGTAACGCCTATCAAAACACGGGCAACGTACCCCGTTATCTGTTCGATAATCGCTGGAGACGGTCTGACCCGCTCAACCCCGATAGCCCCTGGGTACCCGGCTCCGAAATTCCGCTGCGGTACAATGACACAGGCCACAGCAATCAGACCATAAATTCGACCTGGTGGTTAGTAAATATCAGCTACCTCCGCAACCGCTCTATGGAACTTGGCTATACCCTGCCTGCTTCGCTGACCACCAAAGTTAAAATTCAGAAAGCGCGTTTTTTTATCAATACCTACAACCTGTTCTCCATTGATAATACCCGCCGGTTTGGGATAGACCCCGAAATACAGGACGAAAACGGCCTGCAGTATCCGCAGACTAAATTGGTCAATTTTGGTGTAAACCTGAGCCTTTAAACCGTCATTTCAACCATGAAAAAATATAGTTTTCTGTTCATGACAGCCCTTGTGCTGGTTTCGGGCTGCAAAAGCGATGTGGATTTCTTAGACGTAAAATCAACGAATATTCTGCTCGTAGATGAAGTCTTCAACGACCCGCGCTTAGTACTGTCGGCGGTTACGGATTTATACAACCGCATCCCCGATTTAGTGAAACCCAGCAACATGGCTTTGTATGCTGCCTTTGACGAAGCCTTTGCCTCCGGCGATTATGGGCGGCATCAGAACCGGGAGTACAGCTACGACGACTGGAACTACTGGGATTACGGCTACATTCGCGAGATTAACCTGTTTATCCAGCGTGTTGATGGCTCCACCAAATTATCGGCTGCCGAAAAAGCCAGATTCACGGCAGAAGGCCGGTATTTACGGGCCAATGCCTATTTTGAACTGGTAAAGCGTATGGGGGGCGTACCGCTCATTACCGAACCCCTCCTTTACGATTACAGTGGCGACGTAACCAACCTCCGCAAGCCCCGCGCCAAAGAATCGGAAGTATATGATTTCGTTATCGCCGAAATGGAAGCCATCAAATCGGTGCTGCCTAAAACGCCCGGTGAGAAATCCCGCGCTACCTATGGACTGGCCGTGGCTACCAAAGCCAGAGCCGCCCTTTATGCCGGGTCGATTGCCAAATATGGCGTAAACACTCCAACCGTGTCGTTGCCGGGGGGGGAGGTAGGTATTCCGGCCAGCAAAGCCACCGCCTATTTCCAGACTGCATTAGCCTCGGCGCAGGAGTTGATTAATTCGGGGCAGTATGCACTCTACCAGAAATCGCCCGATTTATCCACCAACTTTGCCAATATCTTTCTCGACAAATCGGGCAACCCGGAGGTCATTTTTGTGGAGGACTTCAAACTCCAGAGTGGTAAAATTCATGGTTTTGCTTTAGACAACCAGCCCCGCGCCATTACTGAGGAGGGCGAGCGCGGAGGTCGTCTGAATCCATCGCTGAACCTCGTCCAGTCGTTCGAGAAGTTAGACAACACATTTGCTCCGTTGGCCATCAATACCGGCTCGGCCACCAATTACATCTATTACGACAACCCGGAAGATTTATTTGCCGGTCGGGATGCCCGGCTGCGCGGAACGGTGCTGGTGCCGGGGGCTACCTTTAAAGACAAATCCATCGACATTTTTGCCGGACTATTGCTGGGGAACGGCACGTTCCTGTCGGGCGATCAGTTGGGGCAGCTCAAAAACGTCAACGGGGCCTCGGTACAGGTGGTGGGCAAGTCGGGGCCAATTGAAGGCTACGACGGTTCAGCCCAAGGTGGTTTTTATATGCGTAAGTACAACGATCCGGTGCCGGGTTCGGGGCAGATTGGCACCCAGAGCGAAGTGTGGCAAGTGCGGTATCGCTACGCCGAAGTATTGCTCAATGCCGCCGAAGCCGGCTTTGAACTGGGGCAAAATGCCCTGGCCGCTACCTACATGAATCAGGTACGAAGCCGGGCCGGGCTAACCACCCCCCTCACCACCGCCGATATTACCTTCGACCGGATTGTACACGAGCGCAAAGTAGAGCTGGCGTTTGAAAATCATGAACTTTGGGACATGAAACGCTGGCGTATTGCCCACATCATATTCGACGGCAGCAACTCCGACCTAACCACCAAACCCGGCAGCGCCACCGAACCCAGCACGCGGGTATATAGCCTGTGGCCCTACAAAGTCTATAATCCGGGCGGTGCCAACGACGGTAAATGGGCGTTCCGAAAGATACTGTCGGGGCGGGTAACGCAGAGCCACGTTTTCCGACTGGGTAATTATTACTCCCGTATCGGCGATGTTATTATCAACAACAACCCGCTGATTGTCAGAAACCCAAACCAATAACCCTTCGTCTTAATCGCTTAGAACCATGCGCTATTTCTGTTTACCCATACTGTTGCTCACGCTGGGCCTGACAGCCTGCCAGTACGATAACTTTGAGCCGCCTAAATCTACTTTTGAAGGCCGGGTCGTTTATAAGGGCGAACCCATTCTGATGCAGAGCGCAAACGTAGCGGCAGGTAACAACTCCGACTTCCCGGTTTTTCTGGAACTCTGGCAAAAAGCCTACAACAACCGGAGTTCTATCCGTGTCCCTATCAAGCAGGATGGTTCGTTTTCGTCCCTGCTTTTTGATGGCGATTATAAACTGATTGTTCCCAACGGGCAGGGGCCGTTTCTCTGGAAACGAACGGCAGCCAACACACCCGATAGCTTAGACCTGACCATTCGGGGGAGTCAGAAACTTGACATCGAGGTAACGCCTTACTATATGCTCCGAAACTCACAGCTTACCGTGAACGGACGCAAAATTGCAGGCAGTGTTCAACTCGAAAAAGTAATTACCGATGCCATAAATGGAAAAACCGTTGAACGGGTCTCGCTGTACGTCAACAAAACGCAGTTTGTGGATGCCGGTAACAGCATCAACAAAGCAGATTTGGCCGGTTCGGCCATTACTGACCTGACAAAAGTGAACCTGACCACCGCCGATATTCCCGCGTTGGTACCTTTGCAGGATTACGTGTATGCACGCATTGGGCTGAAAATCACGGGCGTAGAAGATATGATTTACACCCCCGTGCAGAAAATTAACCTGAAATGATTGGTTTTTTTCGGGGTTTGTGGTCTCTACTGGCAAACCCCGAAAACGGCCTTTACCAGTAGAGACCGGTACGCCGGGGCAGCATAGTTGCGTCTAACTGGTATCAGTAAAACCTGACTGAGACGCAACTATGCCGCCCCGGCGTACCGGTCTCTACAAATTTCCATAATCTAATGCGAAACCTTATTTGTGCCTTTTTTTTGCTGAATAGTGCGGTTTCTTTCGCGCAGATACCGGTCGATTTGTCGGGGTATCAGAAAAAAAGTGGCACGCTGATTACCAAAAACGGCAATGACCTGTCTGTAACCTGGCCGGCCAAAGCCGGGCAGCAGGGCAAACTTATCCTGAGTCTGGAAACTGGCAAACCGCTCCTCAGCCACGTTCAGCTATCCAAACAGGGCCATTTCAGCGAATTAGCCACTAACCTCAACCCGACTTTTGTGCTGACCGTTGGCAAGCGCGACCTGATTTCGCAAAACGGCTGGAACATCTTTTTCGATAAAACCAACAAACTGCCCTCCAAATCCTACGCCGTTGAACTAACCAAACGCAATGCCAGCGTAAAAACCACGGGTTCCCGCACCGTCATCCGCATTGGCGAGGCACAGGCCGCTTCGTTTCGGGGAGCTATCGAGATTACGGTCTATCAGGGCAGTCCATTGGTTAACATTGCTGCTGTGATGGCTACCAACATCGACTCAACGGCCTATCTGTACGATGCCGGTCTGGTAGGCAAACAGCCCGGCTGGACAACCCTCAACTGGGCCGATACCGACAACCAAATGCAGCAGATTCCTGCCGATTTGCAGCAGCCCAACCGGGCGCAGGCCGTAAAATATCGTACCATTCTGGGCAGCAATACTGCTGGCAGCGTGGCCGTTTTTCCGCCCCCACACCAGTATTTTTATCCCTTAGATGAAGCCTACAATCTGGATTTCACCTGGTTTGGCACGAATTATCGCAGCTTAGTGCCTGAGTTTGGTATCGGTATCCGGCAGGATTTGATGGGCGACCGGCGGTGGGTTCCCTGGGTGAATGCCCCGCCCGGCACGCAGCAGCGGCTCAATTTCTTCTGCCTCCTCAGTACCGATTCGCCCGCCACTACGCTGACCGAGGTGAAGCGATTCACCCACAACGACAAGTACCCGGTGGTGCCGGGCTACAAAACTATGTCGAGCCATTTTCATAACGAGTTCGTATCGAAAGTGGTGCTGGTCGGAAAACCCGTACCGGCCGTTCCTAATTTTGTAAAGGTCTTCAAAAATTCGGGGGTCAATATTGTTCACCTAGCTGAGTTTCATGGCCCCGGCCACCCCAAAGGGCCAGACAGTTTGCGGCTGCTGGAGATGAAAACCCTGCACGATGTGTGCAAACGCTATTCTGATTCTGATTTTTTGCTGCTGCCCGGCGAAGAACCCAACAACTTTTTTGGGGGCCACTGGCTGAGTTTTTTTCCAAAACCGGTAAGCTGGATTATGGCGCGTAAGCCCGATATGCCCTTCGTTACCAACGACCCGGTCTATGGCAAAGTCTATCGGGTGGCGGATAAGAACGAGATGCTGAAACTGCTGGAGCTTGAAAACGGCCTGGCCTGGACCGCCCACGCCCGCACTAAAGGCTCTACCGGCTTCCCGGATGCCTACAAAGACGAGGCCTTTTACAAATCCGACCACTTTTTTGGGGCCGCATGGAAAAACATTCCCGCCGATATGTCGGAGCCGCGCCTGAGCCGCCGGGTGCTGGATTTGATGGACGACATGGCCAACTGGGGCCTGAAAAAACACGTCATTGCCGAATCCGACATTTTTTCGATGGAGCCGGAAAACGAAACCTACGCCCACCTGAACGTCAATTATTTACAGTTAGACAAGCTACCCACCTTTAGCGAAGGCTGGCAACCGGTACTGGATGCAATGCGGCAGGGCAAATTTTTCGTTACCACCGGCGAGGTGATGCTGCCTGCGTTCAGCATCAATGGCAGGGGCGCGGGCGAAACCCTGACCCTGCCTGCAGACGGCAAAACGACCGTTGCCTTAACCGTTGACTGGACGTTCCCGCTCACCTTCGCCGAAATTATTTCGGGCGATGGCAACCGGGTTTTCCGCGAACGCATCGACCTGACCAACACACTGCCTTTCGGCAAAAAAGAATACACATTCACGACTAATCTTAAAAATCGAACCTGGGCGCGGGTTGAAGTCTGGGATGCCGCTGTCGATGGCGCGTTCACGCAACAGATTTGGCTGAAACCACAATAAAATCAACAAAATTCTACTATCATGCGATTTACAATTTCAGTATTTTTCATTCTCCTGCTTAGCCTGGCGTGTTCCCGCCAATCGCAGACGAACCAGACCGGTTCAGCTAAATCAACACTTAATCAGGCGAATGCACGGGGTACGGCCGCCCGGCGGGGCGAAGTCCTCTTTCTGGGCAACGTGGGCAAGCACCACGATTCGGGTAAGTACGCCCCCTGGCTGGCTATTTCGCTGTTTAAAGAAGGTATCAACCTCACCTACACCACCGATCTCACCGACCTCAACGCCGAAAACCTGAGCCACTACGATGGGCTGATTATCTACGCCAATCACGATTACCTGGCGCCCGAACAGGAGCAGGCCATGCGCGATTTTGTGGAAAGCGGTAAAGGACTTATTCCCCTGCACTCCGCGTCGGGCTGTTTCAAAAATTCGGACTGGTACATCAAAACCATTGGCGGGCAGTTCAAATCGCACGGTACGGGGGGATTTACAACAACCATTGTCGATAAAAAACACCCGGTCATGCAGGGCCTGTCAGAATTCAGAACGGCCTGGGATGAAACCTACGTCCATCAAAACCTAAACCCTGATATGACCGTGCTGATGACCCGGCAGGAAGGCGACCGCGCCGAACCCTACACGTGGGTCAGGAATGAGGGCAAAGGGCGTGTTTTTTATACCGCTTACGGCCATAACGACAGCACCTGGACTAATCCCGGGTTTGAGAAATTAGTTAACAATGGCGTGCTTTGGGCCATTGGCCCCACTGTGCAAAAACAAATTGCCAGCCTGAATATTCCCAACGTGGATATTTACGAATCGTCAGGAATTGCCATTTCAGACTATACCAAACGGCACCTCGTGCCTAAAATGCAGGAGGCTCTGAAACCCGAAGAATCGAAGAAACTCATTCAGGCGCCGGTCGATTTCGATGTCCAGCTCTTTGCTGCCGAACCCGACATTACCAACCCTATTGCTATGGCTTGGGACGAGCGGGGCCGGCTCTGGATTCTGGAATCGGTCGATTATCCCAACACGTTTCTGGAAACGGACGGAGCCGCCAACGACCGCATCAAAATCTGTGAAGACACCAACGGCGATGGCAAAGCGGATAAATTCACCATTTTTGCCGATAAACTCAACATCCCAACCAGCTTAGTTTTTGCCAATGGGGGCGTAGTTGTAGCTATGGCTCCGCACTTAGTTTTCCTGAAAGACACCAACGGCGACGACAAGGCCGATGTGCGCGAAAACATCATGACCGGCTGGGAGAAAAACGATACGCACTTTGGCCCTTCTAACCTGCAATACGGCTTCAACAACAAGATTTGGGGCGTGGTTGGCTCTGGCTATGTAGGAAAAACCAAAGACGGGAAAACGATGAATTTCCGAACGGGCGTGTATAACCTCAACCCCGATGGCACCGGCGTTGATTTTCTGGCCAATACCAGTAATAATACCTGGGGCCTGGGCCTGACTGAAGACAACAATATCTTTATTTCTACCGCCAACAACACCCACAGCGCGTTTTATTCGATGCCCGCCCGCTTTATGCAGCGTAACCTGCCCGGCACAACAGTGCAGGCCGTGCAGAAAATAGACGGGCATTACGATGCCCATTCCATGACGCCAAACCTGCGACAGGTAGATGTAGTGGGTGGCTTTACGGCGGCGGCCGGGCATCACTTTTATACCGCCCGCAGTTTCCCGAAATCGTATTGGAACCGGGTAGCCTTTGTATGTGAACCCACCATGCGCGTGGTTCATAATGCGCTCATTGAACCTAAAGGGGCCGGTTTTGCTGAGAAAGACGGCTGGAATTTCTTAGCCAGCTCTGACGAATGGTTTGGCCCAGTACACGCCGAAGTAGGGCCGGATGGCGCCCTATGGGTGGCCGACTGGTACAACTTCATCATTCAGCACAACGTATTTGTGGAACGACAGGCTCCCTCGCGTATGGTGCTGCCCTTTGAGGAGCAGCCACGCGGTCAGGGTAATGCCTTTAGCAGCCCCCTGCGCGACATTAATTTTGGTAGGGTGTACCGTGTCGTTTACAAAAAAGCAAAACCTTACCAACCCCTTACGCTCAAAAAAGAGGATACGGCTGGCCTGATAGCCGCGCTTCAAAGTGATAATATGTTCTGGCGCATGACCGCGCAACGGCTGCTTGTCGAGTCGAAAAATCAGGCTGTTCTGCCGGAATTATACCGGCTCATCGCCAAAACCGACGTGGACGCAATTGGCCTTAACAGCCCCACCGTTCATGCCATCTGGACACTACACGGCCTGGGTGCTTTGTCGGGTGGCAACGCCGACGCATTGCGCGTCGTGAGCGCGGCCCTGTCGCACCCTGCGGCTGGTGTACGCAAAGCAGCCCTCGAAACCCTGCCCCAAACCGGTCAGACGCTGGACCAGATTCAGAAAATGGGTCTGCTCAACGACCCCAGCCTGAACGTTAGAATGGCGGCCGTGCTGGCTACCGTGCAGATGCCCCCGTCCGAAGCCGTGGGCGCGGCTCTTTACCGGGCATCTATGCAGCCCGAAAATGAAACTGACGAATGGATGACCCGCGCCCTGTTTGCCGCTGCTGCTACCCACCAGGCTGGTTTTCAGGCCGAAGCTGCTAAAAATCCAGCAGCAGAAAACAGCCTGAGTGGCCGGTTACTGGCGGGTATCGCTAAGGAAGTGTACGCGCTTCAGCGTCGGGCTACTATTGCGTTGCCGCCTGATGTGACGGGCAAAGAAATTATCGTAAAAGGGAGTGTAGCCAAAGGAAACCGGGATTTGCAGGGATTCATTGTGGGGCAGGGAGGCCAAGCTGGTGGCTACGGGTTATACGTGAAAGATAACCGGCTGATAATGGCCGTAAAACAAAACGGTCGGGTCTATATGGCTACAACGACCGAACCGCTGCCCGATAAATTCGATTTTGAAAGCCGATTAGCTAACAACGGCGAGCTGCTGCTGTTCATCGACGGGAAAGAAGCCGCCAAAGGGAAGGCCCCATCGCTCTTCACTCAACCCCTTACCGATGTGATTCGGGTGCAACGGGATGTTACGGGCGAGAACTCCATTGGGGCCTATACCGGTGCTTACGATAATCCCTTCGATTTTGCCGGTAATGTTCAGAACGCTACGCTCGAATTCCGCAAACCTACCACTGCTGTTCCCGCTCCATCGGGTCGTCCGGCTTCGGTAGAAAAAGCTATCGTACTGACCATCAAGGTCATTGAAGAGCAAATGAAATACGATACGAAGCTGATTACCGTAAAAGCCGGTATGCCTGTTGTACTCACGCTCGAAAATCCCGACATTATGCAGCACAACTTAGTCATCTGCAAACCCGGCACCATCGAGAAAGTAGGCAAAGCCGCCGACGCACTGGCACAGGACATGAAAGGGGCAGACAAAAGCTACATTCCGCAGATGCCAGAGGTGTTGGCCGCCACGAAATTAGTAAACCCCGGCGAAGCATTTACGCTGGAGTTTACGGCCCCGGCTAAACCCGGCGATTATCCGTTTGTTTGTACCTTTCCCGGCCACTGGCGCATTATGCAGGGCGTGATGCGGGTAGAAAAAGCCGATAACCAACCAATAACCCGCTAATCAGAAAACCAATGAAATCAACCTTAATTCAATCCTGTATTCGCGCCTTACTGCTGGCCGGTCTGCTGCCCATTTTCGGGGTTTCACTTATTCACTGCAAAACCAGCTCGTCTGGCACGGTAAAAGCAGGGAAGCCCATTCGGGTGCTGATGGTGGGCGGAGGTACCTCGCACAATTTTGGGATGTGGTACAAAAACGTGGACGGACAGACTCTGAGCCGCGATGGGTTTGCCACAGTCCGTTATGTAGGCGACCCCGACTCTATTCTGGCTTACATGCCCCAAACCGATGTCCTCTACCTGAGCAACAACCGGCCCGTTACCAACCCGGCTGCCCGGCAGGCCATCATGGATTTTACTAATGCGGGTAAAGGGCTGCTGATTGCCCACGCAGCCATGTGGTACAACTGGAAAGACTGGCCCGAATACAATCGGCAAATCGTCAGTGGCGGTTCGCGCGGGCACGATAAATACGGCACCTTCGACGTAACCGTCAACGAACCGCAGCATCCGATTATGACCGGCGTAGAATCGAAATTCACCCTCAAAGACGAACGCTATTACTACATCCCCGATGCCGCCGGGCCGGGCGTGGAGGTATTGGCCAGTTCCAGTGTCGCGGGTTCTGATAAGATTTTCCCGTCGGTATTCATCGTCAAAAACCCGAAAGCCCGTATTGTGGGTTTAGCCCTCGGCCATGATGCCGAATCGCACAACATCGCCAATTACCAGACGCTCCTGCGAAACACTGTGAAGTGGGTAGCGCGGAAGTGATTTTCGGTAGAACTTATTTACTAATTCATTTTATATACCCCCGTTATGAGTGACCAGAAAATTACCGTTGTCATCGTCGGTATGGGCTTCGGCAAAGAGTTTATTCCCATCTACCAGCAACACCCAAACATCAAAGCCGTGGGCATTTGTACCCGCAGCCAGAAAACACGGGACGAACTAATAACGAAGTTCAACCTCGACCCCGACCTCTGCTTTGAACACTTCGACGACGTACCGGTCCGGGCCGACGTGGATGCTATTCATGTAGTAACGCCGGTGCCGGAGCACGCCAGAATGACCATCGCGTCGCTGAACGCGGGCAAGCATACGGCCTGCACCATTCCCATGGCCATGACAAAAGAAGACTGTAAAGCCATTGTGGAAGCCAAACGCCGGGCCGGAAAAGTCTATATGATGATGGAAACGGCCCTCTACACCCGCGAGTTTCTGTACGGCCTTCAGTTAGCCGAAAGCGGTCAGTTGGGTCGGATTCAGTTTGTGCGCGGGTCGCACATTCAGGACATGAGCATGGAAGGCTGGGGCGAATACTGGAAAGGCTACCCGCCCATGCTCAATGGCACACACGCCATTTCGCCCCTGCTGCGCATCAACAACGCCAAAGCCGAAACGGTCGTTTGCCACGGTTCCGGTCGGTTGAGCGACGATTTGGCCAGCCGCTACAATTCGCCCTTTGCCGTTGAAACCGCTACGTTCACGCTGAAAGACTCCGACGTAGTGGCCGAGGCTACCCGTTCGCTGTTCGATGTGGTGCGGCAATACCGGGAGAGTTACGACGTGTACGGCACAAAAATGTCGTTCGAGTGGGAGCAGCTTCAGGACGAAGACCACATCATCTTCGACGGGGGCGAAAATGCCCGGCGCATCAGCGTTCCCGATACTGACGGCATGCTGATTGAACCCATCAAGCATTTTACCCGTCGCGAAAAAATTGACGACCCCAACCATGTTTCCTTTTTGCAGGGAGCCGGTCATGGGGGTTCGCACCCGCATTTGGTGCAGGAGTTTATGGCCGCCATTAGTGAAGGACGCGACTCTGCCGTAGATGCCGAATTAGCGGCCAACTACACCCTGGCGGGCATTTGCGCCCATGAGTCGGCCATGAACGGCGGCATTCGCGTCACCATTCCAGCATATTAATCATAGGTTGGTAATACCTGATCTGGTTAGGGTTTTGCCCTCACCAGACTTTTTTGTTTTAACCCAAAGCACATGATTCAATTTGGTGTAAGTACGTTTGTCTGGGTATCGCCGTTTTCCACGGCCTCCTTCGATCTGCTTTATAAAGTGGCCGATATGGGGTATGATATCATTGAAGTAGCGGTGGAAGACAAAGACCTCATCGACTGGGGGCGGCTCAAGAATCTGGCCCGTGAAACGGGACTGAACATCACCATCAGCGGAGCATTCGGCCCTAACCGCGACATCTCCAGCGACGATCCTGCCATTCGTAAAAACGGCTTCGATTACATCGTGGATTGCCTGCATCTTGCCGAGACCATGAACAGCCCCATTTTTACGGGGCCGGTGTATTCGGCGGTGGGAAAAACGCGGATTGTATCGGCAGAGCGGAAACAGCAGGAACGCAACTGGTGTATCGAAAACCTGCACGAAGTGGGTAAAATAGCGCAGGCGTGTGGGGTTGTGGTAGGCGTAGAACCGCTCAATCGCTTCGAGACCGATGTGATTAATACCGTTGAGCAGGCCCTGTCGTTAGTAAACGAAACGGGGCATTCGTCCCTCAAAATCTCGCTCGATACGTTCCACAATAACATCGAGGAGAAAAACATTGCGGCCAGCATTCGGGCCATTGGCCGGGAGTTGCTATGCCACGTGCAGGGCAACGAAAGCGACCGCGGAACACCCGGCACCGGTAACGTGGACTGGCCCGGCATTAAACAAGCCCTGACTGATATTGGCTACAACGGGGCCGTAGTCATTGAAACCTTTGGCGCACCATCCGAAGAACTGGCCAAAGCCGCTTCCATCTGGCGACCCTTGGCTAACAGCCCCGACGAATTAGCAAGCGAAGGGCTGGCTTTTTACAAAAAAATGTTCCTCTAAATGCCTGAAATAAAGACTATTATATTCGATTTGGGTGCTGTACTAATCGACTGGAACCCACTATACCTGTACGAAACCATTTTTGCCAATGAAGCCGAACGGCACCATTTTCTGCGTACCGTTTGCACCGCCGAGTGGAACGAAGAGCAGGACGGTGGCCGGTCGCTGCACGAAGCAACTGAACTGTTAGTGACTCAGTTTCCGCACTATGAAACGGCCATTCGTGCCTTCTACGGTCGATACCCGGAAATGCTGCGCGGCACCATTGCCGGAACACTGGACATATTTCAGGCACTGAAGGCCTCAGGTAAGTATGGCCTGTATGCCCTCACCAACTGGTCGTCAGAAACATTTCCGGTGGCACGGGAACAGTTCGACTTTCTGTCATGGTTCGACGGCATCGTTGTTTCCGGCATCGAAAAAGACCGCAAGCCCTTTGCTTCGTTCTATAATACCCTGCTAAACCGGTACAAGTTGAAGCCGGAGGAGTGCCTTTTTATTGATGATAACCCCCAGAATGTCAGTGCTGCCGAAGCCCTTGGCATTCGGAGCATCCATTTTACAGAACCGGAAGCCTTGCAGGATCGATTAGTGGCCTATGGTATTTTGGTGTAATTATGATACCCGTTGCCGACTTAAATACAACTTCGCGCTGTGAACCCATCTATTCTTCTTATTGGCTGTTTTGACACGAAAGGAGACGTTTTTTCCTGTCTGCGGGCCGCTATTTTGGCAAAAGGAGAATCGGTCATCACCGTCAACACGGGCGTTCTGGGAACAACTACGGCATTTCAAGTCGATATTGACGCTGATGAAGTGGCACAGGCAGCGAACTATACGCTTGACGAACTTCGTCAGAAAAAAGACCGGGGACTTGCTATTGATGTAATGGGCCGGGGGGCAGCCGTAATTGTCCGTCAACTGATTGAGGCTGGCCGGATAAAAGGCGTAGTTGGCATGGGTGGTGGCGGGGGCACGTTCATTGCACTGGCGGCTATGCAGTCCGTTCCGTTCGGTATTCCCAAACTCTGCCTGACTACACTGGCGGCCAAGGATTTATCCCGGCAAATTGGCCAGAAAGACATTATTCTGATGTCGTCCGTTGTCGATATTGCCGGTCTGAACAGCCTGATCAGACCCCTAATAGAACAGGCAGCAGCGGCCATCTGCGCCATGGCGTCCGTTAAAGCGGTATCGGCAGGAACAGCATCGGGCCGGATTGCCATTAGTATGTTTGGCAACACAACGGCCTGCGTTGATCAGTGTACCAGCCTGTTACAGAAACAAGGCTACGAAGTGCTGGCTTTCCACGCGACGGGTGTAGGCGGAAAAACAATGGAAAGCCTGATTACCGACGGTTTTTTTGACGCTGTTTTAGATATCACCACCACCGAGCTGGCCGACGACCTCTGTAATGGTATTTGCAGTGCCGGACCGAATCGGCTTATGGCGGCTGCCCACGCGGGTATTCCGGCAGTAATTGTGCCGGGTTGTCTGGACATGGTTAACTTTGGCCATCCCGATACCGTCCCCGTTCAGTACAAAAACCGGATGCTGTACAGTTGGGCACCCGATGTTACCCTGATGCGTACCGACGAAGCCGAAAATAAAGAACTGGGCGTTCGTTTCGCGCAAAAAGTGAATCAATCTATTGGGCCGGTAACGGTAGTGCTACCACTAAACGGGCTTTCGCAAATTGATGCCGAAGGGGGCGTGTTTTATCGCCCATACCTGGATAGCACTCTGTTTGAAGCTATTAAAGATAACCTCTCAAAATACATACCCCTCGTTGAGTCATCAATGCACATCAACGACGATGTCTTTTCAGAATTGGTGGTCAAGACCCTCATAAGGCTACTTGAAAGAAGATAAAAACTCTGCTTCGTCAGGAATATTCAGTAACAAAAACAGGTACACCATGCCAAATCAATGGACCGGGAAAGGGAACCCCTACACCCGGCAGGAAGTACGAGATCGCTTGCAGGCGACCCTGAATAAAAACAAAGCCATTATTGCTGCTGGAGCAGGAACCGGCATCAGTGCTAAATTTATCGAGAAAGGCGGAGCCGATTTACTCATTATCTACAACTCCGGTCGATTCCGTATGTCGGGCCACGGCTCCACGGCGGGGCTTATGGCCTACGGCGATGCCAATGCCGTGGCGATGGAAATCGGTGAGTTTGAGGTATTGCCCGTCGTGGAGGAAATTCCGGTGATTTGCGGGGTTCACGGCTCTGACCCGCGCCGACGAATGTGGCACCATCTGTTAAAGGTGAAAGACATGGGCTTTTCGGGTATCAACAACTTTCCGACGCATAGCATCGTGGACGGCCATTTCCGGCAGGTACTGGAAGAGACAGGCATGGGTTTCGATAAAGAAGTCGAAATGGTCCGGCTGGCCAATAAAATGGATATGTTCTCCATCGTGTATGTGGCCACCCCCAACGACGCCCGCCAGATGGCCGAGGCCGGGGCCGATGCCATTATCGCGCACGTTGGCACTACCGTAGGCGGATCCATCGGCGTAGTTGATGCCACCTGCTCGATGGATGAAGCCGTAGCCCGCACGCAGGAAATCATCGACGCGGTCAAACGGGTAAACCCCGCTCTATTCTTTCTGGCGCACGGCGGCCCCATCAATACCCCGGACGATGTTCGGGAAATGTTGGAGCGAACTTCAGCGCAGGGTTTCGTGGGGGCCTCCTCGCTCGAGCGCATGGGCGTTGAGCAGTCTCTAACGGACCTGACCAAACAATTCAAATCATTACCGTATTCGAGGTAGTGGTATTTTTTAGTTGATGTCGTGTACCCTGTCCAAATTGTAGTGGTAAGCTTTTTAGCCTGACACTTTTATTTTGAGTGGTTTATTTGGCAAAATAAAAGTATCAGGTTAAAAATATGGTTCTTCTTTGGTCAGCATGTTCCAAATAATCACCGCCAGCTTGCCAGCTGTGGCCGTGATAGCCGCCACTCGCCCTTTCTTATAAGCAATGCGTTTGAAAAAGGGACTCAACTCATGATTGGCAATCAAGCCAATCGAATTAGCCGCCTGCCGCAAGGCGATAGCGATGGAGGATTTGCCCGTGGGCGTACGATGACTGATGATGCGCCCCCCACTGATTTTATTGTTAGGCACCAACCGTAACCAACTGGCAAAGCTTTTAGCCGAGCC
>JACMPG010000122.1 GCA_014377625.1 Spirosoma sp. | reverse complement strand
CCGTCATACGCTTTACACTGAGTTTGCTTTTGAGTAGCGTTTTCATAATTTTTTAGATTTTAACGAGTTTAAAGACATTGATTGTGTTTGTTGAATCAAAGGTGGGCGGTACAAATCGCCCCACAAAGCAGATTATACCAAAGCCGCTTTTGTCTATACTGACGTCGAAATATGGACTCAACTAAGCTTCTATCAAGCCCGACTGGGTAGTGTTATGCTCCGTCACCTAAATTTTAGACCCAGATAATTCCTAAAGCTTTAAAAATCCCTCAATTTATAAACTTATCGTGAACTATGAGATTTTGAGCGGTTAGCACCCACTCTCATTCGCCAGCCATAAGAAATCGGCTACTGATGCCAACCTACGCTACCGGCTTGCGTTCATAAAATGAATAAGCTGCCAACCCAGCCTGTATATTCACAAATAAGTTGCTAACGGATCAGTGGCGGCTGTGTTCAACAATACAAATCTGCTTGCTTTGCCCAATCAGGGTCTCGATCAAACCGCGCTTTTGCCCATTGCTTTGCTTCCAGCGGCAAACTGGAAGTCGCCATACCCTGACGAGGTGCGGTGGTAAAAAACGCCCGGTCTTGGTCTTCGGCGAAAGCTTATTTTCCTGGTCGAACAGATACCCTTTGTCGCCAAACACCCAGCTAACCAGATCATTCGTCAGGTAAAAAAGTACTTTAGGGGTTAGTATAATATGTACTCCTATCGGCCATAAGTATATGGATCATTTGGGATAAATTGTTGATTATCAGGTGAATTTTGGTGTCGAAAAAAATACCTTACCGACGTCCTGCCCCAACTGATGAAGCCTTTCAGGATGGGATGTTGATGGGCGCGTTTAGGATGGCAGGCGGCAATGAGTGTGGAGTTAATGCAGTACGTCCCTGTGCGAAAACTGCGCCGACAACAGTTGACTAAATAAAGCATACGTGGAATAAGCGTACGCGGAATTAAGGCGACGAAGCGGTCAATGGATCAAGATGGTCATCACCTCGCTGAAGGTAAGTTGGCCGGGACAGCTTTTCTGGTAAGCACCATAGTGGTAGAGTGTTCTGGCAATGGTTGAGCGTTGAGCTTTGCAAAAGTCATCGACATCGCAGTACCTTTCGTCGTGCTACCGTTGTGGTCAGTATATGAGTTCGGGGTTTGCTTGGTTTGCACCCGAAACTACCTATTTTGACTCAAATGTCCTTCAAACACTGTTTTAAGAATTTTCTAACTTCATAGTTCACGCTAAACTTATGACACTTTTTGGAGACCGAAACAAATTGAAAAACGTCTTAATCCATGTGGGTGTCTGGCTAATCTATCTTTTCGTAAATAATATCCTGCTAAATTTAGACGGCTCTTTGGGTAAAGTTCTTGAGCGAACCCTGATAACTTACTCATTGGTTATTGTTTTGTTTTACATCAATGCGCACTACGTTGTTGACGTTTTCTTCCATAAAAAACAATACTGGCGATTTGTAGGCGCTACCATATTACTCTTATTTGGATATACGCTGGCCCGCTACGTCGTGTTTTACTGGGTCTTTCCGGGTTTGAATATCAACACGAATTACAAAGAGGTTTCGCTGTTATCCCGTAAGTTTTCGCTTGATTCGGCCTGGATTGCCCTGCAATACATGCTCTTTAGTTATGGGTATTGGTTTGGCTTTAATAAAATCCGGTTGGAGCGCGAACAGCGGGTCATCTCGGAAAGGCTATTGGAAGTAGAAAACGAACGTACCAAGGCGGAGCTTATGTTTTTAAAGGCACAATTAAATCCTCATTTTTTATTTAACACATTCAATTTTTTTTACTCGGAAGCGATCAAATACTCTGATAAACTGGCCAGTGCTATCTTGTTACTCACGGAAATGATGCGTACCGTTACCGAAGTAGGTAAGGAGGACATGATTCCTTTGAAAAAAGAAATCGGGTATATCGAAAACTACTTACAAATTCAGCAATTTCGTTTTAGCAATAAGTTGTGTATCGATATAGAGATTGAGGGGGCCGAACATCTGGACTACGTGTTTATTCCTCCTTTGCTTTTTATTTCGGTCGTCGAAAATATCTTCAAATACGGCGATCTGCACGATACCGAGCATCCAGCAGCCATTCAGTACATTATCAGCGAGAATAGTCTCTACTTCTATGCTTATAACCGCAAGAAGAAAGATACTCCCCTTTTGAAGGCAGTACCCGTTCCGAGCGGTGGACTTGGGTTAGCCAATATTCAGCACCAACTGGCAATTATTTTTGGAGAATATCACACATTCACTGTCACCAACGAAGAAGATGATTTTTCGGTTGAAATTGTGCTAAAGAACACTTCGCTGGCTCAGCCGACGCGTCTGCCCATGATAAATCCACTACGGGTTTGACAAGTTTCCAAAAAATCCCTGATTTTAGCCCAGGCCCAGTGAGTCGAACTAAAAATCAGGGATTTTTTTGGAATGTGGAAATGAAGAGCGTATTAGTTGATTCGCTTACTTTCCTCAGTCGAGCCGGCATCCCGTCGGCGGGCCGCTTTTACCTGATTGTTACCAAAATTATAGGTGAAATTAATCCGTAACTGACGGGTTTCAGCGCCCCCGCTGGCAATCATGTATAATCCGCCAAACTGACTGACCCCGCGCCACTGCTGGCTATAAAACGGGTCGGTAAGCGTGATGGCCAGCGTTCCCTGGTCCTTCAGCACCTTGTGCGACGCTCCAATGGTTGACCCCCAGTACCGGCGGTTGAGAAAAGTACCGCCCCAGATTGAGGGCGAGGTATAGTAAGCCGACACCTCAAGACTCCATTTGTTGGGTAAACTAATCGAATGCTGACTGTACAGATTTAACACATTTGCATTCAGGTTAATAGTTCGGCCCGGCCCAAAATCAGCCCGGTTGTTAGAATGGTAGGCCGTCAGACTGGCATAAACGTTCCACCACTTGGCAATGCTGAATGGATAACCTACCGCGAGCGATACCACGTCCTGACGCGACAGATTACGGGTTGTGATAAAATTGCGATTACCCTCGGTCGTATCGGTGATACTCGTGAAAAAATCCGTTGTCCGGCTGAAGCCTAACGTCGTTGTCAGTTTGTACTTATAGACATGTGATATCTCCAGCGAACTGGTGTACTGAGGCAGCAAAAAAGCATTGCCTTTCTGGTAAGTCAGTTCATCTATTTTGGACTCGAAGGGATTCAGGTCCTGGTAGCTTGGCCGGTCAATCCGGCGGCTGAAAGCTACCGAGTAACTGTTGTTGGCATTGGCATTATAGGTCACCCCCGCGCTCGGGAACAGATTTACGTAATTTCGTTCTACGTTGCCATCTGCCTGATTGTTTATACTGGATAGCAGGCCGTGTGAGTAGGTCTGCTCTACCCGTAAACCTGCCTGCCACTGAATCTTCTTCACCTGCTGCTCGAAGGAGGCATAGCCCGCCGATACCCGTTCCGTGTACGTAAACTCATTGGTACGATCGGTGTTCAAAACATCCTGCGTACTGCTCACATCGAAAAAATTAAAGTTGTTACCTGTCGTGACTGACGATAGTTTGAAGCCCGTGCTCAGTTTACCCTTCCAGAGAGGTTGCTGATAGTCGGCCTTCAGGGTGTAAAGGTTAATGTTGGTCAGTGTCCGCATTCGGTAGTTACGCTCCTGCAAAATCGTTTGCTCGGTAGGGTCGCGGTATTGATTGGGCTGGTAGTTATTACCCGTCGCATTGTAATGACCGTAATCGGCGTCAACGTTCAGCGTACGCCCGGTGGTATCGGCGTATTGATAATTCAGGTTGGCATTGACATTACCCCGGCTGGCAATATTGTGATTATTGGCAATCAGGACGGATGTATTGGGCCGCCCTATTACCCCGATGGGTGTACGACCCTCGGTTTGCGAATCACTGTTACGGTTGTTGGTATTGACCAGTATGCCCAGCGTGCTTTTTGTGCCGATAAAGAAATCGGCACCTGCCTTCAGGTTATGCGCCGATGACCAAGTGGTAATCTCCGACTTCTGATCGTAGTACATTCCTGCCTGTTGGCGGTAAAAGTTAATATAGGACCAGTCTCGGGCCAGTCGGTTGCTGTAGTTGATAAAAAAGTTGGCCCCCTTCGTCCGGTGGTTGAGCGACAAGGATCCGTTTTGTTTAGGGTAAAAACGGCCCTGTGCCAGCCCTACCGTAACGCTACCGTTCGTGCCGAAATTCTTGTTTTTTCTCAGTCGAATGTTAATGATACCCGCATTACCCGAAGCATCGTAGCGAGCCGATGGGTGTGAGATAATCTCAATGGCTTCTACGTCCGATGCCAGCACCGTCTTCAGATAAGTTGCCAGGTCGCCTTGAGTGAGGGGTGAGAGCTTACCATCAATGTAGACCCGCGCTCCATTTTTACCCTGTAGCACGATGTTATCGCTCGGGTCGACAAGCACACCCGGTGCTTTCTGGAGTAACTCCAGGGCTGAACTCCCGGCAGCCGTAATGCTGGCCTCCACATTAAGGACGGTTTTGTCGGGGGTAATTTCCAGCAGTGGTTTACGGCCACTGACTTTCACTTCGTTAAGCTGATTGGTCAGTTCGGACAGCTCAATGGTCGTCATACTCACCAACTGACTGTCGGCAAGAGCGAGAATGTCCGAATAGTGCTGAAGGTAGCCCACGCCAGTAACGCTGACCCGGTAACTGCCAGCGGGTAAGGCATCAAAGGTGTAAGTGCCTGAGTCGCTGCTCACCTGCGCTTTAACCAGTGAGGAGTCGGCAGCACTGAGCAGCATGACAGTTGAGAACGGAACGGCCTGGTGACGGACGTCATGTACTACGCCACGAATACTGGCCATTTGGCCAAACGCTTGAGATGTAGCAGCTAATAGGCTGATAAACAGAAGAGTTTTCATTGGATTATGATTGTTGATTGGTTGATTCAAAGCTACGGCCCCGTTTGAAGCCTGAGTATCGGCGAGCCGCCAGCGATCATTGTGGCTCCCGAACGTTGTGCGCACTCCCACGAACATCAGTGCAACCGGGAGAATACATAGCAATGCCCACTATATGATGGTAATTGTGCCTCGTGGGGTAACTAAACCGATGACTGTTTTTTAACACTATCGGACAGATTGATAATGTTCATTCACTGCACACGGCGTTCGTTGGTTGGTTTCTTCATAAGCGCTGATTGTTACAAGGTTCGACTACTTTGTTTACTCAAAGATCACCCGTAGTATCCGGCCTATGAAACAGATTATACGAAGCCTGCTATTGTCTATTCCAGTTAGTCGATTCTCGCCGTAGAACGGTAAGTAATACCGGCTTTCTGTTTACCGCAAGTAAGGCGTTACTCAGCAATGACGAATGCTTCTTGTGGTTACCGGGCGGTTGTCCTGGCTCCGGCTATCGGGGGCTTGCGGTGGGCAAACGAATCATCGGTCAGGCTGTTCAGGAAGGCCATCAAATCGCTCACCTTCTGTTTGGTCAGCTTAAGGGGTTTCAGCTCCTTGTGGCGGTTGCGACTATTATTAACGAGCTTGTTTGGGTCGTTATAAAAATCAATTACTTCCTCAAGCGTGTTTATAGAGCCGTCGTGCATGTAGGGGGCCGTCAGGGCAATGTTACGCAGCGGTGGTGTTTCAAAACTACCCAGATCGGCACTGTCTTTGGTGATGCCAAACCGGCCCTTGTCATTCCGGTCTTTACCGTTGTAGAGTCCGATATTGAAATACTCATCATTGTCGAAATACGGCTCCTTATGGCAAAATACGCAATTAGCATCGTAGATAAACACTTCCATTCCCCGTATAGCCGCTGGGCTGAGGGCATCCATGTTGCCCGCCGAATATCGGTCAAATGGCGAATCGTGTGGAGCCAGCGTCCGCTGGAAATCAGCCAGAGCTTTTGACAGCAATAGCAGGCTCGGCTCGGTTTTGAATACCCGCTGGAAGGCCGCCTGGTAGTACACATCTTCTTTAAGCCGTTTTTCCGCTTCGGGCAGGGCCAGCCCCATTTCTTTGGGGCTGGCAATGGGTCCCAGGGCCTGCTCCTCATACGTCCTGGCGCGTCCATCCCAGAAAAAATGCTTGCTCTTACTCAGGTACATCACCGAGGGCGTATTGCGCTCGGTGATGTTACCATTTACACCGGGGCTTTTTGCCATATTATCGGCAAAGGCAAAGGCTGCTTTGTGGCAGGAAGCACAGCTCTTTGTGCGGTCAACGGAGAGAATGACGTCGTTGAAGAGCACCTCACCCAACTCCCGGCTGTTTTGCGGTTGCCGGGGTTCAGCCGGGACTACGTCCGTATTGCTGACAAATGAAGCCGTTAGCAGAAAACCGACACTGGCAACGGCTAAAACGATGGTACGGGTCCGTTTCATCGTTGGGCTGTTTTAGCGGGTGATGCCGACAATTTAGTGAGGGCTGGTAGGGCCGAACCGGGCGCGATGGATTGATTCCGGCGTTGCGAAAACAGCCACGGCATAAACTCCGGTACGTGCTGCAACTCATTCCAGCAGATATGTCCAATACCTTTGAACTCGGTATACCGAGGCTTACCTCCGCCGTTTTTCAGCATTGCCACCGTCATGCGGGCATACATAACCGGTATCCATTCGTCGTCAGAGCCATGAAACGCCCAGATTGGCAGGTTTTTGATGCCATCGATGTCATGCTTTCGAGCCTTCGCATCAAACTCGTTAAAGCGTTTATACCCCGAAATGGGCACAGCAGCTGCGAACGTTTTCGGGTATCGGATAATGGCTTCCCAGGTAGCCCAGGCTCCGCTCGAAATGCCAATCAGGTAGCGCCGGTCAGTGTCGATGCTGTAGTAGGTTTCCAGCCGTTTCATCACCGAAAAAACAGCCGTCATCATCTTGGTGCTTTTGGCTTCCTCGCTACCCAGAAATGACATATTGTTCCGGTTAAGCTGAGGCATCAGCACAAAACACGGGTGTTCCTGCCGGTTCTTTTCAGTGGAGAAATACCAGATAAAATTGCGAAGCTGCTCGTGGTTATCCGTACCCCGTTCGCCCATACCATGCAGGTACATCACAATCGGGTACTTTTTAGTTGGGTCATAGTTGACGGGTTTCATCATCCGGTAAGGTAATGTGTCGCCTTTGGCCGACACAAACTGCCCGGCATACGTCAGACTGTCCGAATTGTCATAAATCGCCTTGTAGTCGGTCCAGGTAGCCACTCGTCCGTCCAGAATACTACTTTCGTAGACCGGCTCCGTCATCGTGGTTTCGTTACCCGTTTCGTTAACTCCGTTACCTTCCACCACTATGGGGTTATTGCCTTCCAGCACGTTTACATGGTTGTTGGTCAGCTCAATACTACTCACGGGGTGGGGCTGCGTCGTGATGTGAATACGAGGATACAGGGTCATCGTGATGCCCGCTGGGGCGTTACCCGTTGCCCGAACGCGGATGCCGGGGTGGTCGGTATAGTCGAATACGGCCCGCGCCCCGTCAAACGAGTGGCCATCGTCCGTTGTGAAGCCATACTGTGGGTAATTGTCGTCGGGTTTGTCGTTCAGGCGGCAATTTGACACCAGACAGTTAGCCGCAACATCGATCTCTACACTGGCCACTTCTTTGCTGGGCCACCGTTGCCAGCCGTGCTTGAGGGCACGCTGCTTCTGAGTCGGAATGGTCGGATCAGGCATTACCGCGTTGTTCTGGCGCAGGCTTAACAGCATGATATTCTGCCGACCCAAACCATCGGTATCCGCCCGAAAGTCGATCACGGCCCGGTCGATGTCCAGATCAATAAGCCCGATGGTTTTGCCCTGCCCCGGTGCCATGCCGATGGTTTTGAAGGCTGTACTGTTCGATTCTTCCTTAAACAGCAGCGTATCGGGGTGGCTGCGTGACATAGTGGCCCGGTACTGTGGAAACTCGAAGCGTGTGGGGGGAGCAAACAACTCATCTTTGGCGTCTTTAACCCCATCAATGGCTTCGCCCCGGAGTACCACCCCATCGAACAGCGCAACCGAACTGGTAAAGGTGTAAGTACCGGCGGGAAAGTACACGACTCCTCCGCCCGTTTCCGATATCTGACGCATGGTCTGGTGCAACACCAGTGAGTCGACCAGGTTATCAGGTCCCAGCAGGCCTTTCACTTTGTTCACCGGCGTAACGTTGGCCCAGGCAAACTGGCTGGTCCACTGCGTGGTTTCGTTCGGCGTCGTTACCGGATTGGTGGTGGGTACTGGCTGCGCCTGGAGTTGGCGGCAGACACTGGTCAGAATAAGCAGCCAGACGTACCGGCTGATTGTAGTCATTGATTTCATGGATTGTTGTGTTTAATAACGTGAACTGGCCCAATCGGGCGGTTAAAAAGAGCACTGAGTAAGCATAGGTGGTTGGGCCATCTGCTGACTGCTGGCCAGGTGCATGATGTAGTTCTGGGCCAGTTTCACCTCGCTCAGATGCCAGGCCGTAGAATCGAGCAGAGCCAGGTTGGGTAACAGCCTGATGTTCTGAAGCGGAATGCTGAACCCCTTGCCGTCTGCTTTGATAACGGCTTCTTTCTGCGTCCAGAAGTTGTAGAAACAGGTATAGTCGGGTCTTGAGGCCTGAATCTGCTGCCACTCTTCATCGGTCCAGACGGACAGGAAATCGTCGAGGTCGATGGGTTCGACTTTTTCGATGTCGACACCAATACGCTGGTTGTCACTGATGACGCAGACCACATACTCGCCCGAGTGCGAAATATTAAAGTCAATGTCGCTGCTCAGAAACGGCCGTTTGTGGGACGTGTATTGCAGTAGTGTCAGCACCTTTCGGTCGTAGCCTAACGCTACCAATCCATTGTGGAGCAGTAGTTTGCCGTACAGGCTGGCCTGCCGGTCCTCCCACCGTTTGTAACGCAGAATCTGCGCGGTCAGCGTAGCGGGCAATTGTGCCAGATATGCGTCCAGCGAAACCTGCGATAACGGGTTACTGATACGAGCATAAAAAAGCTGAGTCATGGAGAGAAATGTTAAAGTACTGTTTGTTCATTCGTGTATTTGCGGGTTTGACTACACGCCGACTTCCTCCAGCAGGAGTGCCTCCACATCGAGGCTGTTGCGCTCGTAGAAAAGTTCTTTTTCGCCAAACAGCCGTTCGGCTACGATGCCTTTGGCGTGGCAGTCGGCAATCAGCCGGTTCGAAGCAATGATCGGGTGCGACTCGTCGGTATAGCGAACGCTGCTGATAAACTCCAGCCAGGGTTCCATCCCCATCGCGTAGACGTACATCTCCCTGGGGTTGAAGGTCTCCACCAGCTTTCGGCCACGTTCGTAGTTGGAACCTGCCAGTCGGCGCGACTGATCCTTGTCGCGGGCCAGGTCTTCGGTCAGTAGTGGTCCATACAGCCAGGTCATTGGGGCCCCGTCGCATTCCATGCCGAGCAGCACCACATCGGCATCGCCGGTCAGTTTCTGCACGTATTCGTAGAGCCGGTTTTCGACGTTGCAGGAGTCGGCCACAAACATGATTTTGAAATCACCGACCCGGGCGTGGTAACAGAGTTTGGTCTTGATGTTGAGGTCGCAGTGCTCACCCACAAACGGTACGCCTATGATTTCGCAGTCGCTGAACCGTAGTGTTTCCAGTTCGTCGATCTCCCTGACGTTGCCAAAGCCAATGTTGTTGAACATCAATTTTAGGTTGGGGTCCTGAAGCGAGCCGTTGGTGGAGCGCGGTACGATGATGTTCTTTACCCGGTGCCGCAGCGGCAGCAGCGTCTCGAACAAGACGTGGTCCTGGTGATTATGCGTGATCAGGACGTAGTCGATGGTATCGGGCAGGTCCAGGTCGGAAAACCGGTCGACTTCGGAGGCATAGCCATAGTAGCTCACCAGCGGATCGACCAGAATACTGATGTCGCGGGTTTCGATCAGGATACAGGCGTGGCCAAAATACCGCATTCTGACCTTATCGCCGTCGTACTTTTTATACGCAGGCAGCGGCTTTTCGGTGAAGAACGTATCGAAAACGGCTTCCTGGGCCGGTGTGAGCGTCACCAGCGATTTGATATAGCTCAGCGGCTGTGGTGTACGTTTCATGCGCGACACCTCGTCGATAAACGTGTGATCGAACGGAATATCCAGGTGAACGACGCCCTCCGTCTCCAGCCGTGGTGTACTCAGCACAAATGGCCGTTCATCGTTTTCGGTCACCCACATGGCAATACTCTGCGAACCGCGGTCGTAATAGGGGCTGTTGTAGAGCAGGGGTTCAAAAAAGCGGTACGAGGCATTGTTGTTCAGGTCATACACCAGTTCGACGTAGCCTTTCAGCATATCGGGTATCTGCTCGTAAAGCGGTTCCAGCGAGTAGCCTTTGCCATGTTGTTTTAGAAGCTGGTCCAGTTGTTTGAGGGCGTCCGCAAACTGTATCAGCTCCCGGCGGTCATCCATCGTCTGCTGATACAGTTCCTTTACCTCGCCCATCCGGTCGACGGGAATGTCCATAAACGGCCCGCCGAGCATCTTGGGATTCCGAACCGCAGCTGCGTGAATCTGGGGAGCCTGAATGTAGGATTTCATGATTTTCAGGTGCCGTCCGGTGATATTCATGGCGGCTGTAGTGGGCGAAATCAGGTGCGCCCAGGCATACCATTTGTCCACGAGGGGTTCGATAACGACATTTGGTTTCATGTAAACGAGTGTCTCTTCCATGATTGTCTGCGTTGAAAAGGTTAGCACGCGTACGCGTACGATTCGGTTTGTTGACACATTTTACGACCGATCAGCCGCATGATTTCACTGGATTGCTTCAGGATAAAAAAGTGTTTGCCGGGTAGCTGATGAACCATTACGGGCGCGTCGGTTTCGCGTTCCCATGCCCAGGCTTCTTCGTCGGTAATTTTTTCTTCCGACCCAACAATGACGTCGATGGGTATCGAAAACGGATAACTGGATTGATGCACGTAGTTTTCGATGGCTTCAAAGTCGGCTCGCAGCACGGGTACAAATAAATTCATCAGGTCATCGTCATTAAGCACTTCGTCGGGGCTTCCGTCCAGCTCCCGCACCTTCTCGATAAAGGCCGGACGGGGCAGTTGGGAGCGTTTCACCTCACTCTCCCGTTCTATTGAGGGACCACCCCGGCCGGTCATAAACAGGTGTACCGGGGGCATATAGCCCTTTTCAATCAACCGTTGGGTAAGCCGGAAACTTAGCAGCGTACCCATGCTGTGGCCGTAGAATGCATACTGGCCCGTTAGTTTGCCAACTACCTGCCGATACAGGTCGTCGACCATTGCGTCGATATTACGCAGTAGACTTTCGCGGATGCGTCGACCCCGACCGGGAAGTTCCAGCGGCACCAGGTCCACAAAGTCGGGTTTGTAGGGGGCAAATGCCTGATAGGAGTAGCTGCTGCCCCCCGCGAAGGGGAAACAGAAAAGCGTGATTTTGCTCATATATTGGGGGAGTTAAGCGGTGATAAGTTCGAGTGAGTGATCGGCAACGACCCGACCGAAGTCGAACTTCAGTAGCCGGTCGGCGCAGTGGAAATAGGCATCGTCGTGCGAAATGGCAATGATCGTTTTGCCCGCC
Source organism: Spirosoma sp. (assembly GCA_014377625.1). Taxonomy (GTDB): domain Bacteria; phylum Bacteroidota; class Bacteroidia; order Cytophagales; family Spirosomataceae; genus Spirosoma. Next base: position 3,899 of record JACMPG010000122.1, on the reverse strand, counting down.
TGTTTCAGAATCGGCAGTAACTCCTGGTAGAAGTAGGCCCGGAACTCAGGGTCCTGCTCAGCGGCCCATTCGTCGAGTACCAGAATGGGCCGTTCTTCCATCAGGGCGTAGATTAATGCCAGCCGCTTCTGCTGCCCTTTTGAGAGTTTGTTGCTCATTAACTCTTTGGTTGTCAGCATTGATACTACATCTTCCATATGCAACCATCGGATGTAGGTCTGTAGTCGTTCGTTGTCGGGCGACAGCGAGAAGCCATCGTAGTTTTCGCTGAACAGGTAGGGATTCGTGAATACGACCGAGACCATATTGGCTGCTGCGGCCAAATGCAGTGGATCATTATCGAGCAGGATTACGCCATGATCGGGTTTTATCAGCCCAATCAGCAGGTTGACGAACGTACTCTTGCCGCTGCCGTTGCCACCCGTTACGAAGGTGATATCGCCCTGCCGGATCGACAGGTTGATTGGCCCTACACTGAACGTCCGCTGCGATGATTCGTCGGTGTACTGATAGTCGACGTTCCGAAAACGAACTACATCGAACATCGGGGCTGACGTTGGGCCATCGCCATATTCGGCGGTGTTAATCTGATGCGGCTGGCTGAGATCCGCCGAAAAGGCCTGAATCCGTCCGATGCCGATTTTAGCATTGTTGTAGAACGGCAACACCCCCACCAGAATGGCCACCGGCCGCATCAGGTACAGAATCGTAACGACGAAAGCCGCCGTCTGCCCCGCCGTCAGCCCGATCAGGTAAGGCAGGCCGAACATAATCAGGCCCATCACTACGTACCAGCTGTAGGTGCCGATCAGTTCGTTGTCGGTGTAGCGGTTCGCCGTACCGATGTTGAGCTGGCGACTATCGGTCAAGGTGGCCCGGAGATACTGCCCGTAGAGGTTTTCGTTGCGCTGGTGATTCATTTTCAGCTCCCGAAACCCACCCAGCAGATCGTGCAGGTAGCGGTAGTAGTTGTCCTGAAGGCCGCGCAGGGCGAACAAATCCTGCTCGATGCGCTGGTTCCGAATCAGGTAGATGACCAGCAGTCCGATCATAACCCCTACCACCACAGTGGCGTTGGCCGCCGAACTGACGAACAGGAAACCCAGACCGCACACGATGATAATGGCCGAGTTGAGGGCCTCGATCAGCAGTTCGGGCGTGCGGGCCAGCAACCGGATATCGCCAATGATCGTGTACACCTTTTCCGTACCCAGCTTTTCGAAAGCCTCGAACGACGCCTGCTTGATCTTTTGCAGGATCATGGTCTCGTACTCGAACAAAATGTCGTTGGTGAGCCGTACCGTGAAGAACCGAAAAAGACGGTTGCTGAAAAACGACGCCAGGAGCATGGCCGCAAACGCCGGTCCCTCCCACCCGTCAACATATGGAACGGGTTTCTGAGCGATGGTCTGGTTAATGAAGACCAGAATGCCACTGTAAACGAAGCTGTTGACGATGCCGAGGGCAATAAGCGACCCGTAGAAGAGCGTCGATTTGCTCTTCAAAACAGTAGTAAAGTTCATGTTGCAGGAGATGATAAGGTGTACAGAAAAGAATCAAAAAATTGCGTTTACGCTACTACTTGGGGGGCCGGGTTAGCTATCGGCAGGATGTCAGCCACATAGCTTCCGGGGGCGGTCCCCATCCGGCCAAGAATAGTCAGATATGCCTGGATAACCCGTTCGATACTGGCCGGGCTGAAGACCTCGTTGCGGTAATCGCAGGTCAGCATCAGGCAGTTTTTGTATTCGTTGAACGTGAAGTTGATGTCGAACGTAGGGCTTCCTGCGGGGTGGTGAGTGGACACAAATCCGTCGTCCATAAAGTACTCCTCGCCATTCAGCAGGTGCATAAACACCGACCCGATGGCGTCCAGCGACGCATCACTGTCCTGCAACACCCGCTCAAACGGATAGTAGCGGTGTTCATGGGCTTCGGCGTTGTTGGCGTTGGCCTGCTGCACCACCTCCCGCACGGTAGCAAAGGCATCTACGGGATTGTGCAGCAGCAGCGTATCCAGAAACCAGCCCACCAGCGCGTCGAAATCCTGATGGCCCCGCAAACTGACCGGCGTACCGATCAGCACATCTTTGCGGCCCGTAAACGAATGCACCAGTAGCGCCATACTGGCCGATAACACACTGAACAGGCTGGCGTTGGTTTCCTGCGCCAGGTGTTTGAGCGGGGTCAGTACCGACTCAGGAATGATTGTCTGGTACGATAACCCGCGCAGGGGCCGGACTGAGAAAACCGATCCGTGTACCTGTTCCCGCTGTTCAGCATCCAATGCTTTGAAATAGCGCTCCAGTTCCGCGTCGATGTACCGGGCGTAGGAATGTTCGCGTTGCAGACTCTCGTCAGACAGTACGTGCGACAGGTCGCGCCCCCACTCGACGGAGGCCAGTTTTTGCCGCCAGTACGCCTGCGATTTGCTCTCGGTATCGGAAAGAAGCTGATTCCGGTGCCAGGCCGAAAAGTCTTTGTACTGGCGTGAGAGCGGTTTCAGCGGGTTGGTTTCCGACTGGTAGAACGCATCATAAAGCTGCGTAAACTCGTCCTGTATTGTTTTCAGCGACCAGGCATCCGAAATAACGTGGTCGATGATGAAGGCGACCCGGTAATCGTGCTCCGTCAGCCGGTACAACTGAATGGCAAACAGCGGGCCGGTCTCATAATCGAATGGTTTGTCGATGCGCTGTTTCGTCAACTCCCGCACCGTAGTAAAGACATCGTCGGCCTGACGGACATCAATATACGTCGGCTCAAAATCGAAGCCCTCGGCATCGGCAATGCGTTGAACGAACCGGTTGCCCTGCCAGACAAACCGGCTCCGCAGACTTTCGTGCCGGTCGATCAGCACCGCGATGCTGTCGGTAAAGGCGTCCAGATTCAGGTTCAGAATAGTCGACTGCGCCTGCATGTTGAAGGCTACCCGTTCCAGTGCGTAACGGTATTTGGTCAGCCAAACCAGTTGACCGGGTGACACTTCGTATTCGTCCTGGTGATCCAGCGTCGGCAGCAACGTCGCTGCTGTTTCGTGGTGGCTGAACGTGGCGGCCAACTGCGCGATGGTAGGATAAAGAAATACCATTTTCAGGGGCAGGTCGATCTGCCAGGTTTCCCGAATGCGTGAAATCAACCGGACGGCCTTGAGTGAATGGCCACCGATACGGAAGAAATTATCGTGGCGACCGATGCCGGTCAACCCCAGTTCGGCCTCCCAGATATCCCTGAGTTGCGTTTCGATGGTGCCGACTACTGCTTCCGATGCTTCGCCAACCGTTACCGTTACGCGCTCGCTCAGGTTACGCCGATCAATTTTACCGTTGGGCGTCAGCGGGAATTCGGCCAGACACACAAAGGCGTCGGGCACCATCCACGAGGGCAGCTTCGAGCCCAGATACCCGGCCAGATGCTCGACTTCGCCGTGCACACCTTCGTAATAAGCCACCAGCCGCTGACTTTCACCACCACCCTGCACCACCAAAATAGCCTGTTTAACGTCGGCGTGGGCTTCCAGCTTCTTCTCGATCTCGCCCAGTTCGATGCGGTAGCCCCGCAACTTGATCTGGGTATCTTTCCGTCCTATGCAGACCATTTGTCCTGTTTCGTCCCAGTAGCCCAGGTCGCCGGTGCGATACATCGCCCCTCCGCTACCGAAGGGGTCGACGCCGAAGCGTTCGCGGCTCAGCACGGGCTGGTTGTAGTAGCCACGGGCCACCCCGGCCCCCGACAGACAGATTTCGCCCACCACCCCAATGGGTTGCAACTGATTACCTGTTCCCAGCACGTAGGCCTGACTGCCCTGCTTGGAGCGGCCAATCCGGTTGGCCAACTGGCCATCCATCACGCGGTAGCCCGTGCTGTAGGTGGTGTCTTCGGTGGGGCCGTAGAGGTTG
>JACMPG010000121.1 GCA_014377625.1 Spirosoma sp. | reverse complement strand
TCAATACCGATTGGGTTAATGCGGTGCTGCGCAAGGGCGTCTATCAGCAATATCAACTCTCGACGCAGGGCGGTAACGACAAAACCACGTTCTACCTCAGCGGCAGCTACCGCGATGAGCAGGGCGTTCAGCTAAATAGCGGTTTTACGCGCTACACCGGCCAGTTCCGGTTCGACCAGAAAGCTACGTCGAAGCTGTCGTTCGGGGCCAACATCACGGGTTCATATGCTAAAAACAAGCGTATAAAAGGCGACAACTTTCTGGATGGCGTGTATTCGGGAGCCATCCGAAGCCTGCCGTTCTACTCGCCCTATAACGAGCAGGGCAAACTCTACGGCCCCGGCGACGACAACTATGCCGGTTTCCCTAATTTCAACCCGGTGGGTCAGGCAGTGTTGCCACGTTTTGTGAGTTTCACGGCCAAGTTTCTGGGGGGCGTGTATGGCGAGTACGAAATCATCCCGAACCTGCGCTTCCGCAGCAAAGCCAGCGTTGATTACAACAACGTAACCGAAGACGACTTCGAGCCATCGACAACGGCCATCGGTGGGTTTTTGCAGAGTGTGGGCGGCAAAGGCTACGGTACGTTCAGCAATGGTACATATGCTACGCTTCTCAGCACCAATACGCTGGCTTACAACTTCCGGCTCCGGGAAAAACACCAGTTCAGTACCCTGGCAGGTTTCGAGATACTGAACCGTTCAGAACGCAGTGGCGACGTGCAGGGCCGGGTTTTCCCCAGCGACGATTTCACGTACATCACTTCGGCGGGTATCGTTGACCAGGGAAGTTCGTACAAACTCAACAGCGGCCTGATCTCTACTTTCGGCGAAATCAAGTACAACTACGAAGACAAGTATCTGCTGGGCGTAACGGCCCGCTATGACGGCTCGTCGCGCTTTGGTCAACAAAAACAGTTTGGCGTGTTTCCGTCGGCGTCGGCGGCCTGGCGTATTTCGGCAGAGCCGTTTATGCAGCGGTTCGACTTCCTGAGCGATCTGAAACTGCGGGGTAGTTATGGCTTTACCGGTAACGAGCGCATCGGCGATTTTCAATACCTCGGCACCTGGTCGTCGGTCACATACAGCGGAGCCACGGGTGTTGGCCCTTCGGCCCTGGCCAACCCGTTGCTGCAATGGGAACGTACCCGCGAAGCCAACATTGGTCTGGACGCATCATTCCTGAACGGACGGTTCAGTTTGATTGTCGATGTGTACGATAACCTGACCGATAAGCTGCTATTTGCTCAGCCACTGCCGCTAACTACGGGCTTCGGATCGGTGCAGGGCAACATTGGCAAAGTAAGCAACCGGGGCATTGAGTTAACGATCTCGTCGGTCAACGTCAACGTACCCAACGGCGTGAAATGGACCACCGATCTGAACCTGTCGCACAATGAAAACAAAGTAACAGAACTGGTGAGTGACCAGCCCGTTTTCCGGGGCTACACGGCCAATGGCGTTAGCCGTACCAACGTGATTCTGCCCGGTCAGCCGCTCGGCACGTTCTGGGGGCTAAAATTTCTCGGTGTTGACCCCGCTACGGGTAATGCCATCTACGACGACAAAAACGGCGACGGACGCATCAGCCCCGACGACGGGCAGGTGATTGGTAATGCACAGCCCAAACTCATTGGCGGCTTTACGAACCGGGTTAGCTGGAAAGGCATCGACCTGAGCATTCTGATGCAGGGATCATACGGCAACAGTGTGTTGAATTTCACCAACACGACACTGCTCAATTCCGGGGCCAATCTGGAAAACAATCAGTCCCGGCTGGCCCTCAACCGCTGGCGTAAAGAAGGTGACATCACTAACGTGCCGAAATACGAATCCGGAAATACGTTCAACAATTTTCACAGTAGCCGTTATCTGGAAGACGGTTCGTATGTGCGGATTAAAAACGTGTCGCTTGGCTACAACCTGCCCAGAAAGTGGCTTACGCGCTACGGCGTTGCTAACGTGCGGGTCTATGCGTCGGCTACGAATCTGTATACCCTGACGCGCTACTCCGGCCCCGACCCCGAGGTAAGCACGCTCGACGGGTCAACCACGGCGCAGGGCATCGACTTTTTCACCTTCCCGCAGGTTAAAACCGTCTTCGGCGGGCTAACCATCGGATTTTAACGCTTTGATTCAACGAATGATGACCCATACATTTCAACCAACCCGTTTTGCCTGGGCGGGTATCCTGCTGATCCTGACACTACTGGCGTCGTGTCAGACGGTACTGGAACCCAAACCCGTCGATCTGCTGATTGATGAGCTGGTGCTGAACGCACCAAACGACGTAGAACCGGTACGCATCGGCATGTACAACGCCCTGCGCAGTTCGGCAGCTCCAACCATCATTGCCGGTGATTTTACCTCTGATTACATCCAGTTCAACGGCACCTTCACCGACTATCAGGAACTGGGAACCAAGCGCATTACGGCCGCCAATGGGGCTGTCAGTGCGCTATGGGGTTCGCTCTATCGGACCATCTACGTAACTAATTTTGTGCTGCAGAATCTACCTAAAGTGTCAGGCGTGACCGAAGCGACGCGCAAAAGCGTGACCGCCGAAGCGAAATTTCTACGGGCCTGGGCCTACTTTATCGCCACTTACACCTACGGTGATGTACCACTCATTACGGGTACCGATCAGATTGCCAACCGGAACGTGGGCCGCACTGCCCGCGCCACCATTCTAACTGCCGTACTGGCCGATTATCAGGCTGCCCTGGCCGATCTGCCCGCTGTTACGTCGGCATCAACCAACGCGATTACGAACGGCACCTACGCCAATCAAACCACCTGCCGGGCGGCCCTGGCGCGGTTTTATCTCTACCAGAAAAACTGGGCGCAGGCCGAGCAACTGGCTGGTCAGGTGATTGCATCGGGCATTTATACGCTGCAACCCAACTATATCGACGTTGTCACGAAAGACTTTATCTCGGAGTCGATTCTGGAAGTAGGTTACGCACTTTCCGATGATCCGGGTACCAGCAACTTCGGTTTGAATAACCTGCTGGTAGGTCGTCGGGAGGTAATTCCGTCCAATCAACTGGTGGTGCAGCTAACGTCAATACAGGCCGGTACGCGGCAGCAAACCATGAGTTTCAGCACCACCAACCTGCGCGGTAACGACAACGGCTGGACGGTCCGAAAATACGGTACAGCGTCGGAAGATAACAATAACATTGTGCTGATGCGGCTGGCCGAGATGTACCTGATCCGGGCCGAAGCACGGGCGCAGCAGGGCAAACTAACTGGTACCAACGGAGCTATTGCCGACCTGAATGTATTGCGAACCCGCGCCAAAGCCCCCGCTATTGCCGCTACCAGTCAGGCCGACGTCTTGCTGGCCGTAGAACAGGAGCGGGTGTATGAACTGGCGTTTGAGGGCCACCGCTGGTACGATCTTGTACGAACGGGCCGGGCGCAGGCCGTAATGACAGCGTTCTCGCCTAACTGGAAAGAAGCGTACCTGCTCTGGCCGATTCCCCAGTCTGAAATTCAGCAAAATCCCGCGCTGGTGGGCAAACAAAATCCGGGCTATTAAAGACATGAAACCAACAAAACAAAAAATAACCGTCTGGCTCGTAGCCGTTACCCTGATGGGGCTGGCTTTGGGCTGCGATAAACAGGATATTGACCGGACGTTTGAGGGGCCTTATTTCGTGCGCTTCACCGACTCCTCGCTGACCTTCCGCGAAAGCTACTCGCCCGTAATTCTGGTTCGGGTGCATAACGTAGGGCCAGTACTGAAGGAACCGATTCGGGTCAGCTACACCATCAGCGGTAACGCCCGCCTGAACCGCGATTATCAGATTCAGGGCGAAACGGGTACGGTCATTATTCCGGCCAACAAGAGTTTCGGTCAAATTGGGGTGAAGCTTATCAACAACGCCAACAACATTCTGGAATCGAAAACGCTTACGTTCACCCTGACGGGCGTTCAACCTGGCACGTTGCAAATTGGTCTGGGTCCTGCGGGTGTACTGGGCAAATCGCTACGGCTGGTCATCAATGACGAATGCCTCTTTGGCGGCACGTATACCGGTACAGCGCGTCTGCGCAATCAGGCGGTTAGTGTACCTGGCATCGACATCAGCAGCAGCGACTGCAAGACGTACACGCTCAGCAACTGGAACCTCGGACTGTTAAACTTCAACGCCACCAAGCCTACGCTCCGCTTCATCGACAATGGCGACAATACCATTACGATACCACCGCAGAGCAACGCCGAGATTGCCTCGACCGATACGCTGAAGGGTAACGGGGCCTGGAACCCACGCGACCGGAAAATCACGCTGAATCTACAGATCAAGACCAAAATTAGTGCCACGCGCGACACCACCCTTTTATTCACCCAAACTTACACACCCCAATGACACGTCTTCTCTTTCGATTTCTGGTTGTTCCGGTAGCGGTTGGCTGGCTGTTTAGCGGCTGTTCGGAAAAGATAGAACCTATAAAACCTACCTACAGCCAGTTACTGACGGGCGTGAACCAGAAAACCTGGCGTACCGTGTCGCTGCAAATTTTTGACGAAGGTGTAGGTAGTGGCGTTATCCTGGTTTCGCAGGCCAACATCAACCCCTGCATTGCTGATGATCTGGTGACGTTCTACGCGGGCGACGAACGCAAGGTCGAAGCCAGCGAGGGCGCTACGCGCTGCGCGGCTGGTGATCCCGACATCTACCTCACCGATAACTGGACGCTTATCAACGCCAACGCTACCGTAGAGTTTTACCTGCCTATCCTGAACGGTAAGTTTCCCTGGACCATCAAAAACCTGACCGGAACGGTAATGACCATCGAATACTATTTCCCCGATATCGACGCCAGCTACCGCTTCACGCTCAATTCAGTATCGACGAAGTAGAGGAGAGTTATTACGCAGAGATGCACGGAGTCAAAATGAGATTCGCAGAGTTTTTTGTCACTTCAACAGGTGCGTTGGTGCAGAATGACACAGAACTCAATCCAACAAAGAAATTACGCTCGTGATGAAACAGACTTTACTTTATCTAACTCTTCTGATTGCCTTCGGCACCGCCACCCTGGCGCAAACGCTGCCGCCCAGCCCGGAGCAGTGCGCTACCATGCAAATGGACAGTCTGCTACGGGTCAAATTTCCACAACTCGGTAGCCTGAACGATTTTGAGCAGGCATTGCAAAAGCGCATCACTACGCTGAAAGCCCAGGCTAAGTCGGGGCGGGTAGCCGCGCCGGTGATTACGATACCGATCATCGTACACGTAGTGCATAATGGCGAAGCGGTTGGTGCAGGGCGTAACATTAGTCAGGCACAGGTGCAGAGTCAGCTCGTGACACTCAACGAAGACTTCCGGCGTCAACCCAGAACGCGCGGCTTTAATGACAGCCCGGTGGGTGCCGACATCGAAATCGAGTTTTGCCTGGCCGCCGTCGACCGGCAGGGCCGCGCTATGGCCGAGCCGGGTATTGACCGTTATAACGGCGGACGGGCAACCTGGGGCCGCGACGACATCGAGGGTGTTTTGAAACCCAGTACGTTCTGGGATCCCAACAAGTATTTCAACGTCTGGGTGCTAGATTTTGACAGTGCTGACCGGTTGCTTGGCTACGCGCAGTTTCCGAGCCAGTCGAACCTTCAGGGAATTCCGACTGAGTCACCCGCCAGCACCGACGGAGTTGTAATTGCGTATCGTTCATTCGGCAATGCCGAGAAGGGAAACTTCCCCATTATGCAGGCTCCGTACAACCTGGGCCGCACCATGACCCACGAAACCGGTCACTGGCTGGGTCTGCGCCACATCTGGGGCGACGCCAACTGTGGCAATGACTTCGTAGATGACACGCCCGCCCAGGCGTCGGAAAGCCGGGGTTGTCAGATTGGGCGTATTAGTTGTGGGGGCGTCAATATGGTACAGAACTACATGGATTATTCGGACGATGGCTGTTTCAACATCTTTACCCTCGGCCAAAAAGCCCGGATGCGGGCCGTTATGGACCTCAGCCCGCGCCGGGTAAGCCTGATTACGTCCAATGTGTGCGGCACGCAGGTAGCAGCCGCGCCTATCCCCAATTTCCGGGCGGCCAGTCAGCGGACGTTGCTGGGCGGGTCGGTCCGCTTCAACGATCTATCGGGGAATTTCCCTACGCGCTGGGAATGGACGTTCGAGGGGGGTACGCCTGCCACCTCTACTGAGCAAAACCCGGTTGTTACCTATGACAAGGCAGGCCGTTACCGCGTTACGCTACGCGTGACTAATAGCATCGGCACATCGCAGCCACTGGTACGCGAGCAGTATATCGAGGTGCTGAACTCCGGCCTTTGCGCCGAACTGACTAACTTCAACGGAACGTCTACGGTGCTGCGCGAAGTGGGCGGCACGGGCTACGTGGCGGGCCAGAACAGCAAACGGTCACAGGCGGTATCGGAGTTTTTCCAGAACGAACTGAACTACAACAATCTCGCCGGTACAGCCATCAAGTTCGGCGTGGCCAAAGCGATAAGAGGAGCCGCTACGGAGTCGGTGGTGACGGTAACGGTCTGGAACGGGCGTGGCTTTCAAAACGGCCCCGGCGCCATTCTGGAGCAGAAAGACGTACCCCTGCGCGACATCCTGGCCGACGTAGCTAATAATCGCCCCACGGTCGTAACCTTCGAGCGAAACGTGCCACTGAGCGGTCTCCCCTACCATATTGGCGTCATTTTCCCCTACGCGGCTGGCGATACCATTGCACTCACCACAACCCAAAACGGCCAATCGACCTTTGCTACGTCCTGGCGGCAAAACCGGCAGGGCGACTGGCTACGCTATGCCGACAGCCTGGGTATAAACGTGGCCCACAACATTACGGCCCGCATCGGCATGAAGTCATCGGTACAGGTGGCGTCGTCGGCCATTTTTATCAGTCCAGGCGAGACCGTCACGCTCAATGCACGGGGTGCCAGCGTCTTTAGCTGGTCGGGGCCGGGGCTGAACACCAATCTGGGGCCGCAGGTCGTGGCGTCACCTACGCAAACAACGTCGTACACGGTATCGGGCAGCGGTACCGACCTGTGCAGCACCTCGGCGGTCGTGACCGTAAACGTGCGGACCGGTACCGTTACGGCCCTCCCCGAACCCGTTGAGCTATCGCTAACCGTTTCGCCTAACCCCAGCGACGGGCAGATGGTGGTTACGCTCACCAACCCGCAGCGGGGCGCGGTCACGCTCACCGTCCGCAGTCTGACCGGCGCGGAACTCTTCCGACAAAAAGCGCAGAAAACCACCGACACTTTCCAGCAACCCATCGACCTCCGCACCGCCCCCGGTGGCATGTACATCATCGAGGTAAAACTCGGCGACGAGACGTTAAGGCGACGGGTGTTGAAGCAGTAAGAAAATCAAAGGGCCAGAACGTCATGTTCTGGCCCTTTGATTTTCTTACTGGGTACTAAATTTAGGGGCGGGGAGTACTTCCGTCGCCCCGACCGCGCGGCTTTTTCTTTTTCTTTTTGCTGCTGTTTTGAGTGGCGTATTTAGCGTCTAACTGCTGCAAGTCGCTATTGAGTGTAACAGGGGCCACAGCTACGCGCTCACCCACCGGCGTCAGGACGTCGAACGACTCAGGGATGATACCTCGTTTGTTGAGATCCACGATTTCAACAACCCGCGCAATGGGCAACGGATGCCACGTACTTTCTGAGCTGTAGCCAAACCACATCAGCTTGCGGAAGATATCGGTTTTTTGCAGCCACGCCCGGCCTTTCTGCGTTTCCAGCGGTTTGTCGATGGCGGGAATGTCGCGCAGAGCGTCCATGTACGTATCGAGTTCGTAGTTCAGGCAGCATTTCAGCCGTCCGCACTGCCCCGACAGCTTGGCCGGGTTGAGCGACAGGTTCTGATACCGGGCCGCCGACGTAGCAATGTTCTTGAAATCGGTAAGCCAGGTAGAGCAACACAGTTCGCGCCCGCATGAGCCAATACCGCCAAGCCGCCCCGCTTCCTGCCGCAGACTAATCTGCCGCATCTCGATTCGGGCCTTAAACTCTCCGGCCAGCATCTTGATCAGCTCCCGAAAATCAACCCGCTCTTCAGACGAGTAAAAAAACGTCGCTTTTGTGTTGTCGGACTGAAACTCAACATCGCTGAGTTTCATGTTCAGTTTCAGATCGCGGGCAATTTCGCGGGATCGGTACAGCGCAGGCAGGTCGCGGAGTACGGCCTGTTCGTGGCGGTCCATCTCCTTGGGCGTGGCAATCCTTGAGATGGCTTTGGTATCGTCGTTAATTTTGACCGCCCGTTTTTTCACCTGCAATCGTACCAGTTCGCCCTGCATAGACACAGCCCCAATGTGGTAGCCCGGCTGCATGTCAATCACCACGTAATCGCCGGTGGTCAGGTCAAGCTGGTGAACGTTTCGGTAGTATTCTTTGCGACCGCCTTTGAATTTCACTTCAACGACATCGTATTTTTTCAGACCAGGCTGCGAAATATCGCTCAGCCAGTCGAATGAATTCATTTTATTGCAACCGCCACTGCTGCATCCCCCACTCCCGCATCCCGCCGTGGCCGTTTCCTTGCCATCTGACGTACTACGCTGGGTTCCACACCCGCCGGTCGCGCAGGATTTACAAGACATATATCTATAAAGTTATAAAGTCGTAGAGTTATAAAGTTTTATAGTTTCGGACCTGTTAAGAACTGTACAACTATACGACTTTATAACTCGACAACTTCGTTAGTCAGCGTACCGGATCAGGTCAAGCCCGATGTCTTTACGGTACTGTTTCCCATCGAACTGCACCGTCCGGGCCGCGTTCTGCGACCGCCGAATGGCGTTTTCGAGCGAGTTGGCCTGCGCCGTCAGGGCAAGCACCCGCCCCCCGTTGGTCAGGATATGACCGTTTTGCGCCAGCGTTCCGGCATGAAACGCGGTTACTTCTTCTAAACGCTCCAGGTCCGAAATGATTTCGCCTTTCTGGTAGGCATCCGGGTAGCCACCCGCCACGACTACCGTTGTAACGGCCGTTTGGGGCGACACCCGAAGCGTCAGTTTATCCAGTTCTCCATCGGTAGTAGCCACCATCAGCTCAACCAGATCGGTCTGAATGCGGGGCAGCACCACTTCAGTTTCAGGATCACCCATGCGGGCATTGTACTCGATCACGAACGGCTCATTATTGACCTTTATCAGCCCAACAAAAATGAAGCCCTGATATAGAATCCCATCCTGCTGTAACCCCAACAGCGTAGGTTTTACAATTTTTTCCTCGACCTTATGCAGGAACGATTCATTGGCAAACACCACCGGCGAAACAGCCCCCATACCGCCTGTATTAGGGCCGGTATCACCCTCGCCAATACGTTTGTAATCTTTGGCTTCGGGCAGAATTTTATAGCTCTTCCCGTCGGTCAGGACAAACAGCGACAACTCGATACCACGCAGAAACTGCTCAACCACTACCTTGTTGCCTGCATCACCAAACTGGCCACCCAGCATATTACGCAGGGTGTCCTGAGCATTGACAAGGGTTTCGGCAATGACAACGCCTTTGCCGGCTGCCAGCCCATCGGCCTTCAATACAATAGGCAGAGCGTGGTTTTCGAGATACGCCAGTCCGGCATCGAGCGTATCGGCAGTGAATGTTTGTGAGGCTGCCGTTGGAATACCATGTCGGGCCATAAACGCTTTCGAGAAGTCTTTACTACCCTCCAGTTGCGCACCCTCGGCGGTTGGACCCACAATTTTGAGCTTCTTTAGATCAGATTGCTGTCGCAGGAAATCGACGATACCGCGCACCAACGGTTCTTCCGGCCCCACAATGAGCAAGTCAATGGCGTGTTCGCGAATGGCATTGGCAATAGACTCAAAGTCATTGACACCAATGGCCAGATTCGTGGCGACCTCTGCCGTCCCGGCGTTGCCTGGGGCCACGAATAGGGCCTTGCACAGCGGACTCTGGGTCATTTTCCAAGCAAACGCGTGCTCGCGCCCCCCCGCCCCTAAAATCAAAATATTCATAAATTCTGAACCGCACGGGCGGCCCCGCAGGTTTTTGCAGGATTGAAGAGATGTACAGGATTTCGCTGACGCATCTTAAATCTTGTCTAATCCCCAAAATCTTACTGAAATCCTGGTTCTGGTTAATTGGCTACTTCCGAAAGGAATTTAATGCGCATCAGGCGCAGGTCCTGCTCGGTGAAATCGTCGTCCCCAAAATCCTGAAGAGCAACGGCAATGTTATCGGTTTCGGCCCGCATGAAATACTCGTAAATCTCGTCCTGCCGGTCTTCGTCCATGACCTGATTGATGTAATAATCCAAACTCAGCCGCGTACCGGAGTAGCAGATGTGTTCGATCTCTTCCATCAATTCTTCCATCGACAGCGACTTGGCTTCGGCAATTTCATCGAGGTCAACTTTACGGTCAATCTGTTGAATAATGAAAATCTTGACCTTCGATTTGTTGACCATCGATTTGATGACGACATCAGTATCAGTCTCGATTTCGTTTTCTTCGACGTATTTGGCAATCAGGTCAATAAAAGGGCGGCCAAACTTCTGCACCTTCCCCATCCCGACGCCGTTAATCTGCGCCATTTCCTCACTGGTGGTGGGGTAAGTCGTTGCCATCTCCTCCATAGACGGATCCTGAAAAATGACGTAGGGAGGCAGGTTTTTTTCTTTGGCAACCTTCTTGCGCAGCGCTTTCAGCAAGCCGAGCAGTTCTTCGTCATGTGCCGCCCCACCCGATGTGGGTACGGTTTCAGCGTCATGTTCGTCTTTGCTGACTTCATGGCCGGCGTAGTCGTGGTCTTTGAAAATCGTGATTGGGTACGGATCCTCAATGAAGTTCAGTCCTTTCTGACTTATCCTCAATACGCCGTAGTTCTCGACGTCCTTGTCCAGAAAGCCAAAAATAGTAAGCTGTTTAATGAGCGAAGACCAATAACCGCAATCCTCGCTGTATGCGCGGCCCTGCCCATACACCGCCAGCCGGTCGTGTTCGTAACTCGTAACATACTGATTGGCGGTGGCTGTCAATACATCGGCCAGGTGCGCTGCGTCGAACCGCTGATCGGTTTGCAATACGGTTTGCAATACCAGCGTTACCTCGTGCTGGATTTTGATCTTTTCGGTGGGCTTCATGCAGTTGTCGCAGAAACCGCAGTCCTTATCGAGCAACTCACCAAAATAGCCCAGCAACTGCCGACGCCGACACACGCCCACGTTGGCATATGAGACCATTTCGGTCAGCAGATGCCGGGCGTTGTCGCGTTCAGTAACGGGCTTGTCTTTATTAAATTTTTCGAGTTTCAGAATGTCGTCGTAGCTGTAGAACATCAGGCAGTTGCCCTCCAGCCCATCGCGACCGGCGCGACCCGTTTCCTGATAATATCCCTCGAGTGACTTGGGCGCGTCGTAATGAATCACAAACCGAACGTCAGGTTTGTCGATACCCATCCCAAACGCAATAGTGGCGCAGACCACGTCCACATCCTCGTTGAGGAACGCGTCCTGATTATGCATCCGGGTGTGCGGGTCCAGCCCGGCGTGGTAAGGCAACGCTTTTACGTCGTTGACGTTAAGGAGCTCGGCAATTTCCTCGACCGTTTTGCGGCTCAGACAATACACAATTCCCGACTTGCCCTTATTCTGCTTAATGTACTTGATCAGCTGCCGTTTGGCGTCGGCCTTGGCCCTGATTTCGTAGTATAGGTTTTTGCGGTTGAATGACGTCTTATAGAGGTCAGCCTCTTCCATTTGCAGGTTTTTCTGGATATCCTGCTGTACTTTGGGTGTGGCAGTGGCAGTGAGTGCAATGACAGGCAGGTTACCAATGTCATCCACAATACCACGGATTTTTCGGTACTCAGGGCGGAAATCGTGTCCCCATTCGGAGATACAGTGTGCTTCGTCGATGGCAACAAATGAAATAGTGGCCTTCTTCAAAAAGTGCAAATTCTCTTCTTTCGTCAGAGATTCGGGAGCAATGTATAATAGCTTGAGTGTGCCATTCAGGGTGTCCTTCTTGACCTTGTTCATCTCGGACTTCGAAAGCGTCGAGTTCAGGAACTGCGCGTTGACCCCAAAGGCGTTTAGCTGATCTACCTGGTTCTTCATCAGAGCAATCAGGGGCGAAATAACAATGGCGGTGCCTTCACTGACAATGGCGGGCAGTTGATAGCACAGCGATTTACCCGCGCCGGTGGGCATGATAACGAACGTATTGCGGCCTGCGAGAATACTCTGGATAATGGCTTCCTGATCGCCACGGAACTGGCCGTACCCAAAAACTTCTTTGAGCCGTTCTTTAAGAGTCGTATTGACTAATTCATCAACCTGCATCATTCTCTGAATCGTACAAATTTCACGCTACTCAACTGGTTGGCGTATCTTTGCTTTTTATAAAGTTAGCGAATATACGCGTCAAACTTTTTCTGTTTGTTATAATAGATGTTGAAGGTAGCAAAAAATCCCCAGATCATTGCCCGTGCTGTGTTGCAGGCCGAAGCCGACGCCATCCGGGATGCCATTGACCGGATCGACGAACAGTTTGATCTGGCGGTTGATGCCATTCTGAACACAACGGGCCGGGTGGTAGTGTCAGGAGTGGGCAAAAGCGCGCTGATTGGGCAGAAAATCGTGGCCACCATGAACTCGACTGGTACACCTGCCCTGTTCATGCACGCAGCCGATGCCATTCATGGCGACCTCGGCATGATCCAGCCCAATGATATTGTTCTACTACTATCCAAGAGTGGCAACACTGCCGAGATAAAGTCACTCTTGCCCATGCTGCGCGATAAAGGTGTGAAGCTGATTGCACTTGTCGGCGACCCGAACTCGGTGCTGGGTCGACAGGCAGATTTTGTGCTACATGCTTACGCAGCCCGCGAGGCTGACTCGCTGGATCTTGCCCCCACCACCAGCACCACGGTTGCCCTGGCTATAGGAGATGCACTGGCCGTTAGTTTACTGGAAATCAGAGGGTTTACACGGCAGGATTTTGCGCAACACCATCCGGGGGGATCGCTGGGAAAGAAACTGTACCTGAAAGTTGCGGATATTTTTCCCCACCACGGCTGTCCTACCGTATCGACGTACACGTTGATCAAAGACGTTATCCTCGAAATATCCGCTAAACGTCTGGGGGCCACGGCCGTACTGCATGAGGATGGCACGTTGGCAGGAATAATTACCGACGGTGATATCCGGCGAACAGCGTCAATGCACGCATCCTTTTGGGAGCTAACAGCCGCCGATATTATGACGACAACACCCGTTTGCATTGATCCAGATGCCTTTGCCATCAATGCCCTGCAACTCATGGAAGATCGTAATATCTCACAGTTAGTAGTGTATAATCAGGCCAAAGTAGTTGGTTTCATACATCTGCACGATTTACTTCGGGAGGGTCTCGTATAGCACCAGATTGCATACTAAAAAGTAAGCCGAAGTATTTTGTTTAACTAAAAAATCCGATTGTTAAACAAATACCCCACTGTTATTCCCCACTGTGGGGGATAATTTCCACAACTCCCCAACAAACCCCTTAGAGCAACGATTGTTTTTTTTGAGAGAGAAAATTTTTTATGCACTGACTTTCAGACTATTAGACTCAAATAAAAGGAGGAATTAGCTAATTCCCCTGAGACTGGTAGCGTTTTTGTCTGTTGGGATAGTAGAACTGATTCAACCCGAAAAACTTAAACAGTTATGACCGCGCTCGAATTCACTCATCACATCGGAAAAGTATCTAAGTCGCTTCGCCCTTTCGCACTCCGGCTTACAAAAGACGTTGAAGATGCCAATGACCTGCTTCAGGACACGCTGTTGAAGGCATTTACCAATCGCGACAAATACACCGACGGGACCAACCTCAAGGCGTGGTTATACACGATCATGAAGAACACGTTCATCACCAACTACCAGCGGATGGTGCGCAAGAACACGTTCATCGACACAACGGACAATCTGCACTACATTAATTCTATAGAAAGCAGCACCAATAACACAGCTTATTCATCTTTTGCGCAGGATGATATCAGTCGCGCTGTCAACAGCTTAGATGATACGTACAAAACACCATTTATGATGCACTTCCGGGGTTTCAAGTACCACGAAATTGCCGCCAAGCTCGATATACCCATCGGCACAGTGAAGAACCGCATTCACATTGCCCGGAAAGAATTGAAAGATCAACTGAAAGTTTATTCGCATTTGAGCGTGTAAGCGATACTTTTCCGAAAAGCTTCGTCTTAGTAACAATTGATTGAAAGAGTTTTTGGTTAAAAAAGAGGAAGGTTCAGAAAAGTTGGAGAGACTCTCTCCAACTTTTTTCCTTTATAGGCCGTTCTCCTTTCGTTCGAGGTTCAAAGGTTCATGGTTCAAAGTCATCCTGCTCAGTGTCAGCTTGCTTTGAACCCTGAACCTTTGAACGTTAAAATCCTGAACAGAGAAAGAATGCGTGTACTTGTGATTGGGGCCGGTTTTGCCGGTCTTTCGGCGGCCACCAGCCTGGCCGACAAAGGTTATGACGTAACGATCCTCGAGAAAAATAATATGGCGGGCGGGCGGGCACGGGTGTTCCGGGCCGAGGGGTTTACCTTCGATATGGGTCCAAGCTGGTACTGGATGCCCGATGTGTTCGACAATTATTTTGCCCGCTTCGGCAAAAAAACGGCTGACTACTATAACCTCGTTCGGCTCGACCCCTCCTACTCGGTCATTTTCAGTCCTTCCGAATCGGTCGACTTACCCGCCGGGCTTGACAATCTCGAACAGTTATTTGAGCGATTTGAGCCCGGTAGTGGCCCGCGTCTGCGCGAATTTCTGAAGCAGGCCGCCTATAAATACCAGGTGGGCATGACCAACTTTGTGTGGAAGCCCAGCCGGTCGGTTACGGAGTTTATGAGTTTGAAACTGCTCTACGACGTAACCCGGCTTGACGTCTTTCAGTCATTTGCCAGCCACGCCCGCAAGTTCTTCACGCACCCGCGCCTGCTCGAAATCGTGGAGTTCCCCATGCTGTTTCTTGGTGCCACCCCAGAAAACACACCTGCCATGTACAGCCTGATGAACTACGCCGAAATGGCACTCGGGACGTGGTACCCCATGGGTGGGATGCATGAAATAGTAAAAGCAATGGTGAGTCTGGCCGAAGAGAAAGGCGTTAAAATTCTGCTCGACCAGACCGTTCTGAAAATTGAAACTGCCAACGGTACAGCCAAACGGGTGGTGACGACAAACGGCATCTTTGAAGCAGACGTAGTAGTTGCCGGAGCAGATTATAATCACGTTGAAACGGCATTGGTAGATGCGGCTGATCGCAATTACGATGATGCCTACTGGAACAGCCGCGTTATGGCTCCCTCGTCGTTACTGTTCTACCTCGGCGTGAACAAGCGCATTCCGAAGCTACAGCACCACAACCTGTTCTTCGACGAAGATTTCAAGCAGCACGCGCAGGAGATTTATGAAACGCCCCAATGGCCCAGCAAACCGCTCTTTTACGCGTCGGCCCCGTCCAAAACCGACCCCAGCGTGGCCCCCGAAGGTTGTGAAAACCTTTTTCTGTTAGTACCCGTCGCCCCAGACCTGACCGACGACGACGCCACCCGCGAACGCTACTACAATCTGATTATGGACCGGCTCGAAGCCTACGTGGGCGAAGATATCCGTGGCCATGTATTGTATAAACGCAGCTACGCCCACCGCGATTTCAAAGCCGATTACAACGCCTTTAGGGGCAACGCATACGGACTGGCTAACACGCTGAAACAAACGGCTTTACTGAAGCCATCGCTCAAAAATAAACGGGTCAATAACCTATTCTATACGGGTCAACTGACGGTGCCGGGGCCGGGCGTACCGCCTTCGCTGATTTCGGGACTGGTGGTAGCTGACGAAGTTGCCAAAGAATTTGCTTAATTTGTTCGCCTAATCTCTCTCTCCTTCTCCTTATGATGGCGTTGTTTAACAAGACCGCACTGGAATGCAGTAAGCTAATTACCGAGCATTACAGTACGTCCTTTACGCTGGGCATTAAAACACTCGACCGCCGGTTCCATATGCCCGTATATGCCATCTACGGCTTTGTGCGCTACGCCGATGAGATTGTTGATACCTTCCATGACTTTGACAAAAAGGTCCTGCTCGACCGGTTCAAACACGATACATATCAGGCCATTGACGAGGGAATCAGCCTGAATCCGGTATTACAGTCGTTCCAGCTGGTGGTACGCGAGTATAAAATTGATCACGCCCTGATCGAGGCCTTTCTGCACAGTATGGAGATGGACCTCTACAATCAGGATTACGACGCCGACGGGTACAACGAATACATCTACGGCTCGGCAGAGGTGGTTGGACTGATGTGTCTGCGGGTCTTTTGCGAGGGTGACTGCAACGAGTTTGACAGCCTGCGCGAACCGGCCCGTAAGCTTGGCGCGGCTTTTCAGAAGGTGAATTTCCTGCGTGATCTCAAAAGCGATTACGTGGACCGGGGTCGAACGTATTTCCCCGGCGTCGATTTCTCGCAGTTCGGACTTGACGCCAAGACGCTGATCGAGAAAGATATTCAGCGCGATTTCGATGAAGCGTATATCGGGATTACCAAATTACCGCGCGGGGCCAGAATGGGCGTTTATTTAGCCTACACCTACTACCAGACGCTGTTTAACAAGATCAGGCAGCTCTCGGCCACTACTATTCAGAATGAGCGCATCCGGGTACCCAACCCGCAGAAATTCGCGCTGCTGGCTCAGACGTACCTGAAATACCGGCTGAATGTGATTTGACTTGTGAGTAGCCCGGACCTCCCCGTTCGGGCTACTCACAAGTTACGCAGCCGCGTACTGCCGAACGTCATCATGCGTGATCTGATCCCCACACATGATAATGAGCCGCTCGATTACATTACGCAGTTCGCGAACGTTACCCGTCCAGGGCAACGACTGGAGGTAAGCCATAGCACTTGGCGTAAGCTCTTTAGGCGGGGTGCTGTATTCGGTGGCAATATCGTTCAGGAATTTCTCGATAAGCAGTGGGATGTCCATTCGCCGTTCGGCCAGGGCGGGTACGTGAATGGGAATTACGCTCAGGCGATGGAACAAGTCTTCGCGGAAATTACCGTTGGCGATCTCCTGACGCAGGTCCTTGTTGGTAGCCGCAATGACCCGCACGTTGACCTTAATTTCCTTGTCGCCCCCTACGCGGGTAATCTTGTTCTCCTGCAACGCCCGCAATACCTTTGCCTGCGCCGACAGGCTCATATCGCCAATTTCATCTAAGAAAAGCGTACCGTTGTCGGCCTGTTCAAACTTGCCGATACGCCGGGCGGATGCGCCGGTAAACGCGCCTTTTTCGTGGCCGAAGAGTTCGCTCTCGATCAGTTCACTCGGAATGGCTGCGCAGTTCACTTCTACGAGTGGCATACTGGCACGGCTGCCTTTTTCGTGAATCTGTTTGGCCACCATCTCCTTACCCGATCCGTTGGCCCCCGTAATGAGCACCCGAGCTTCGGTAGCGGCCACCCGGTTTATGGTGTCTTTTACCTTGTTGATCGGGTCCGACTCGCCCACAATCTCGTTGAGTTTGTAGATGCGTTTCTTGAGCGTCTTGGTTTCCTGAACGAGTTTAAACCGTTCAACGGCATTACGCACCGTCACGAGCAGTCGGTTCAGATCAGGCGGTTTGGTTACGAAATCGAACGCGCCCTGCTTGGTGGCTTCCACCGCGTTTTCCACGTTACCATATGCCGATATCATCACGAACTGGGTAGGGCGACTGGCTTCGCCGGCCTTCTGCAATACCTCAAGTCCGCTGAGTTTGGGCATTCTTATGTCGCACAATGCCACATCATATTCGGTATTCAGAATCATGTTTAAGCCTTCCTCACCATCTTTTGCTTCATCTACTTCGTAGCCTTCATACTCTAAAATATCGCGCAGCGCGGCCCGAATGGGCTTCTCATCATCTACGATAATCAACTTAGCCATACTATGGGGTAGGTTTGAACAACGGGGTTTGTCAAAGGCCGAAAATACGGCATTTATATTAGTATCGGTACGAACAGAGACCTAAATGCTGTCAGAAACGGCATTTGCGTATAAGTGACCCTATAGGCATAGGCAAAATTAAGACTTGTTTACCGGCAGGTATGCCAGATAGGGAACGTACTTTCGTTCTTCAGATAAACCTATATATTTTTCGAATTTACACTATGTCTTTTCGTACGCTTACACTCTTCGCCCTGCTTGCCCTGACCACCCTGATAACACAGGGTCAATCGAACCGGCGGTCGCGGTTAACGACTCCACAAAACAACGGTCCCGTACCAGTCGTATCGGCCCCGCAGGCGCATCTGCTCGAAAGTCTTCGCCTGAACAGTTCGCTGCTCAATCGGGCCGTGAAGTACTCCATTTATCTGCCGCCCGATTATTACACCACCAACCGCCGGTACCCGGTAGTTTATCTGCTGCACGGCTATAGCGACAATGAAACGGGTTGGGTGCAGTTTGGCGAGGCTGACCGTATTCTGGACGAGGGTATTAAATCGGGTGAGTTGCCCCCCATGATTGTAGTTATGCCCGACGCGGGGGTTACCTGGTACATGAACGATTATCAGGGCAAAGTTCGCTACGAGGATATGTTCGTGCAGGAGCTGGTTCCGCATATCGACTCTATGTACCGTACCCGCACCCAACGCGAGTACCGGGCCGTATCGGGCCTGTCGATGGGTGGTCAGGGCTCGCTGTTACTGGCCATGCACCACCCCGATCTGTTCGGTTCATGTGCGGCTCTGAGCGCGGCAGTTTATACCGAAGAGACAGTGGCCACGATGCCTGCCGAACGCTACGATAATACCTTTGCCATGCTGTTCAGCGGGCCGGTGCTGGGCGAAGAACGTATCACTACGCACTTTAAACGCAATAGTGCGCTGGTGCTGGCCCGCTCGGCTCCTGAAGCTGATTTGAAAAAAGTACGCTGGTATATGGACTGTGGCGACGATGATTTTCTAAGCGCGGCCAACGCCAAACTTCACGTCGAACTACTGGATCGTAAAATTCCGCACGAGTACCGCGTCCGTGACGGTGCCCATACCTGGACCTACTGGCGCACCGGCCTGCCCGACGCTCTAAAGTTCATTGCCACCAGTTTCCGGCGATAACCGTAGTGCGACTGGAAAGCCGCTGGCCTGTGCGTCAGCAACTTCCCAGTCGCACTACGTTACGGTTTACGAATTGGAACGACGGCTTCGGTAGTATCCCAGCTCAGGAGCATATTGGTACCGTTCCCTTCGGGAACGAAGGTAATCTCGAACTGCTCGGCGGGTGGGCTGAGCGGGCGGGTACTGACAGGTACGCGTAACACGTCTCGTTTAGGATCATAGTTGGTACCCCACTGCCCGGTTTCGCCGTTGATAATGACGATCCAGCCCTGCTGCGACGGAATGGTCCAGAGCGAGTACGTTCCGGCTTTTACGGGTTGTCCGGCCACGGTTACGTCCTGCCCAAACGTGACGATCGTGGCCTCATTGGCTCCCGTACGCCACACTTCGCCGTAGGGTATCAGACCACCAAAAATAGCGCGGCCTTTTTTGTAGGGCCGGCAGTAATTGACCTGCGTCGTGAAGCCGTTCTGCTCAAACTGCGCTACGGCTTCGGGACTGTTCGACTTGGTCACGCTGCGCAATACGAAGAAGGCAACGACCAACAGCGCAACAATGCCAGCCAGAATAATCAGAATGCGTTTCATAGTGTAGGAAAGAAATGGTTTGCCAGCTCAAAAAACTATCTGCTCATTTTTCAATGGCTATCTGTTCGGCCTGGTATTTGTACCGATACTCGATCAGATCGGCTACCAAACCGGTCCAGCCCGTCTGGTGACTGGCCCCTAATCCCGCACCAACGTCGCCATGAAAGTACTCAAAAAACAGGTATAGATTGTCAAAATGCGGATCGGTCTGGAGTTTGGCCTCGAAGCCGTAGGCCGGAATGCGCCCGTCTTCACCACGCCGGAAAATGTTGATGAGCCGCTCGGCCACCTGAATAGCGGCATCCCGGATGCTCATTATCTGCCCCGAGTTGGTGGGATACTCAATCTCGAAATCGTCGCCGTAATACTGGTAGAATTTCAGCAGCGAATCGACCAGCAGGAAGTTAAGCGGAAACCAGACCGGACCGCGCCAGTTAGAATTACCGCCAAACATGCTCATTTCTGACTCGGCGGGTACGTAGCGTACCTGAAAAATCTCGCTGTTCAACTCGAACTGATACGGCGTTTTTTCGTGGTATTTGCTCAACGCCCGGATGCCAAAGTCCGAAAGAAACTCGGTCTCGTCGAACATCCGCTTCATAATCATTTTCATACGGTGCCCGCGCAGCAAACTCAGCAGGTGCGTCTCGCCCTTGCCCGGCTCGTGCCAGCGCGACACCAGCGAGGCCAGATCGGGCCGGTTGGTCAGCACCCACTCCACGCGTCGTTTAAAATCGGGCAGTTTGGAGAGCAGATCATCGTCCAGGATCTCAACCGCAAACAGCGGAATCAACCCCACCATCGACCGGATTTTGAGCAGCCGGGCGTTGTTGTCGGGCATGTGTAGCACGTCGTAGTAAAACTGATCGACCTCGTCCCACAGGCTGATGTTCTGCTTGCCGAGGTTATTCATGGCCGATGCGATGTGCAGGAAATGCTCGAAAAACTTGCTGGCCATGTCCTGATAGCTGGGCCGGGTAAGCGAGATTTCGCAGGCAATGCGCAACATGTTGAGCGTGAACATGGCCATCCAGCCCGTACCGTCAGCCTGTTCGATACGCCCACCCATTGGCAACGGCTGACTCCGGTCAAATACCCCAATATTGTCGAGGCCGAGGAAGCCCCCGCCAAAGATGTTGTTGCCCTCTACGTCCTTGCGGTTTACCCACCAGGTAAAGTTGAGCAACAGTTTATGAAATACCCGCTCCAGAAACGCTACGTCGCCGGTGCCGTTTTGCTCGCGGTCAATTTCATAGACTTTCCAGGTAGCCCAGGCGTGAACAGGTGGATTTACGTCAGAGAAATTCCATTCGTAGGCCGGAATTTGCCCGTTGGGGTGCATATAGTATTCGCGCAGGACCACGGCCAGCTGGCGCTTGGCAAAGTCGGGGTCGAGCCGGGCCAGCGTGAGGGTATGAAAAGCCAGGTCCCAGGCCGCGAACCACGGGTACTCCCACTTGTCGGGCATACTCAGGATGTTGGCCGTGTACATATGCTTCCAGCCCTCATTGCGGGCATAGACACGGCCCTGAAACGGCACGGGCATCTTAGGATCGCCCTTGAGCCATTCGTTGACGTTGTAGTAATAAAACTGCTTGTTCCAGAGCATACCGGCGTAGGCCTGCCGCTGAATGGCCCGCAGTTCGGGGTCGGTTATGTTCTTCTGGAGATCAGCATAAAAGGCGTTGGCTTCCGTGAGTCGCTGCTGCCAGATGGTATTGAAATCAGCGAAGGGATCGGCCAGTATAGTTTTCTCGCTGAACCGCAGCCGGATGCTTACACTGCCGCCCGCCGGTACCTGCCGGGTGTATTGCGCCGAGGCTTTGGTACCAATCTGGTTAGGATTTATAAAAGTTTTTTTGCCGCCCGACGTAATGAAATTGTTGATACCGTCTTTGGGGTACTTGCTCAGGTTAGGTCGCCCGTAGAGCCGTTCGGTATTGGTTTCATTATCGCAGAACAGCAGCGCATCAGCGTTTTCACAGTAGAGTTTAAACTTGCCGAGTTGCCGGTGATTAACCTCGATCTGTTTGTTACCAATGCCGTTGAGCATAGGTCGAGAGTTGTACTCATCATACCCCCACGACCACGTATTCCGAAACCATACCGTTGGCAGCAACGTCAGAGGAGCGTCTTCGGCGGCCCGGTTGTGGGCCGTTACGGTCACCAGCCAGTCGTTCTCGCCAGCTTTGGCGTATTCTATTTCGATATCGAAATACTTGTCTTCATTAAAGATGCCGGTGTCGAGTAACTCAAATTCAGGCTCCTGACGGCTGCGCCGACTACTCTCAATAACAAGTCGATTGTACGGAAATTCCTGCTGCGGAAACTTGTACAGCATTTTCATGTACGAGTGCGTAGGCGTACTGTCGAGGTAATAGTAGAGTTCTTTTACGTCTTCGCCATGATTCCCTTCCGGCCCCGACAGCCCGAACATACGTTCTTTCAGGATGTTATCGGTATGATTCCAGAACGCCAGCGCAAAGCAGATGTGGCCTTTGTTGTCTGAAATACCGCCAATACCCTCTTCGCCCCAGCGGTAGGCGCGGGAGCGGGCCATATCGTGCGTTACGTAATTCCAGGCGTCGCCGTAGGGGCTGTAATCTTCGCGGACACTGCCCCAGGCGCGTTCGCTGAGGTAGGGTCCCCAGCGTTTCCATCCTTTATTGTCGGCACGTTCGTACAGACGTTCACGTTCGGCAAGTGATATGGCAGTCATATAAAACGGTTCGGAGAAAATGGCGGTTATTATGGATTAACGAACGCCAAAGATAACGGGCAACCAACCGACATGCCCGAAAAAAACACGAGATTGGCGAAACAACCCGCTGACAAACAAGCAAATTAAGCGTTCTATTCTACTATGATTCCGCAACCTAACAACCCCCTGCACGGCAAAACCCTCGAAACCATCCTGACCGAACTCGTTACGCAATACGGCTGGGACGAACTTGGCGAGCGCATTAAAATCAACTGCTTCATCAGCAACCCCAGTATCAAATCAAGCCTGACGTTCCTCCGCAAAACGCCCTGGGCGCGGCAGCAGGTAGAGGAGTTGTATATGAAGGGGCAGGGGATGTAGAGGGTGGCTAAGGCGTACTCTTCCTACCCTCTATTTCACCGCTGCCAAAACTCGCTTAATCAACTCGTTGGGACTGCCGTTGTGCCACCGCCACACAATTACAATGTCGTGTTCGGGATCAACCCAGACGGTGTTGGAACCCGCCCCGAGGGCGGCATAGCTGGTAGCGGGCGCGTCGGGCCAGGGCTTTTTGCCTGATTGGCTGGTACCCGTGTTAAGCCACCACAAATAGCCATAATCCGGTCCGACGGGATCGGGCGTGGTGGCTTGTTTCACCCAGTCGGGCGAGACGATCTGACGGTCCTGCCAGCGTCCCTGCCGGGCGTAGAGATAACCAAACCGGGCCATATCCCGCGCACTGATCCGCAGGCCACCGCCCCAGCGCGTCCCGCCACTAACCGACGGCATGTCTGCTCCGTCGATGTCGGCCGTGGCTACAGGATATGGAATGTACCGCCATGTATCCGACGCGCCAATGGGATTCATGATTTCGTCGCGCACAACGTCGGGCAGGGGCTTTTTCCAGAGTCGCAGCAACGAGAGGGCCATTCGGTTAATGCGTACATCATTGTATTCGTAATAAGTGCCGTGCTGTTGCAGCGTTCGGGGCTTGCGTTCACCCCGCCCAAAAGCTTCCTTACCTACGAAATCGGCATTTTTACCCCACAGTTCGCCTTGCCATTCGGTAGTTTGGTGCAGGTGGTCGGCCCACGTAATATCCCGGTTCTGCACAGACTCATAGCCACCATCGTGGATGAGTTTAGCTACCGGCTCGTTAATGTCCGGTATCAACCCACGCTCGTGACTAATGCCGACCAGCGTTGATAATACGCTTTTGGCCACGCTGTATGTAGGGTCAACGGCGCGGGTGTCGCCCCACTCGGCCACGATATAGCCATGTCGCAGAATGATACCGTTGGTAGTGGCCCGACTGGTGGGCATGGGGCCGAGTAACGTACCGAATATCTCTTCCTGCGTCGAAAAGTCAGGCTTCATCTGCTGGGTTTCCTGCGTTTTGGCGAACGCCACCGCCGAATCGAGCAGGGCCGCGTTCATACCTGCTTTTTCAGACCACAGATGTACCCAGCTATCGGCCTGCCCGTCGTCTTTGGGCGGATAGTAAAGCTTCGTCGTCGTTGCTGCGGGCCGCTGACAGGCCAGCGTCAGGGCAAGGAACAGAATGATATGGTAGCGAAGGTATTTCATATGCAGAAAGTGTTTTTAAACAGTTTTTTTTGTCATGCCGAGGAAGGGAGCATCTCGCGTACATGTATGTTCTGCAATGGAGATGCTTCGTTCCTCAGCATGACAGAAAAATACCTGCCACGCCCGTTTCACCGCTCCAGTTTAAACCCTTCGTCCAGTTTAATCCGATCCGGGCGGTTGGCGATGTCCCAGCCGGTGAGGTACATCCAGCGGGCAATGCGCGTTACCTTGTCGGTGTTGATGCGGTCCGGTTCGTCTTTGGGCGTGTGGTAATCGGGATGCAGCAAACTCGTGAAGGCAATGGCCGGTACGTTAGCGCGGGCGTAAGGCAGGTGGTCGGAGCGGAAATACCAGCCTTCGGGGTGGCTCGGCTTGTCCCAGAGGGTGTCGAGTTTGAACTTCATAGTGGCTTCGTTGACGGCCAGAGCCGCGTTGACCAGGTCGGCGGAGTTGCGGTGCGGCAGTTGCTGACCCAGAATACAGGCACTGTCGGGCGCGTTACGGCCAATCATTTCGGCGTTCAGCACGGCCACAATGTTTTGCAGCGGTACCAGCGGGTGCTGAACGATGTAGCGCGAACCGAGGAGTCCGCGCTCTTCGGCCCCGTGGAAGACGAACATGGCCGAGCGTTTAGCCGGTTTTTTCACGAACGCCCGCGCAATGGCCATCGTAGCCGTACAACCGCTGGCATTGTCGTCGGCACCGTTCCAGATTGAGTCATTGGCAACCGCTTTTCTTACGCCGTCGTGGTCCTGGTGGGTGCTGTACAACACGTATTCATCTTTCAGCTTCGGATCGGTACCCGGTACCTTAGCCACGATATTGACCGACGGGTAGGCGAAACTCTCGACGTTGACGACATTGGTAAACTGCTGATTGGGTGCCTTAATCCAGTCCATCGCGCTCATCGGCAACCAGACGGTAGGAGCCTGCGAAAAAATGCGCGTATTGGGGCCACCCGGCAAATCGTACCGACCCCGTTCCAGGCCCGTTGTCCACCGCTCAAAGTACGACTGCGCTGCCTGATCCGATACCCAAACGACGGCTACGGCTCCGGCTTTCACGAGTTCAGCAGCCCGGCGCGTCATGGTACCAAACAAGTGCCGACGGTAACTCAGTTCGGGCGGGCCGGTGCCGGAAAATTGTAGGGCAACAGCCTTTCCTTTGACATCAACGTTCTTCATCTCATCGGGCGTCCCTGTGCCAACAAACACCAGCGGGGCCTCGACTGAGGCAATAGCGGGAGCCAGTAAAAACGCATCCTGCCCGTGTGTCAGCTGGTGACTGCCGATGTTCAGGCGACTGGTTTCGGTAATACGTGTCCGCTGAATGTGAAAAAACTGGAAAAACGTACCATCATCGCCAGCAGGTTGCAGGCCCATTGCCCGGAGTTGTTCGCCAATCCAGACCGAGGCTTTGAGTTCATCGAGCGTGCCGCCTTCGCGCCCCCGAAAATGATCGTCGGAAAGCGAGAACAGATCGCGTTTTATGTCGGTCTCCTTAATGGCTGAAACGGCATTGGCTGGAATTCCAGCGCGGGATTTGGACTGGGCATTCGCGCTGATAGAGGTAACAATTAGCGCGAAGAGAATCGAAAAAAAATACGTTTGTCGAAGAGATAGTAGTGACATAAATCAGACGAAAAATTAACAGGTACCAGCAAAACTAACCAGTGATTCTGGAAGTACAGGTGCTAAAAGTCAAAAGAATGTATTGACAACTGTATATTGGCATGATAAACGACATCCCATGAAGAATTTTATGCTCGCAGGTGCACTGCTGTTTCATTCAGTATTACTCAATGCCCAGACATCCCAACAACGGGTGCGGCAGTACTGGCAGAAAAACCAAACCCCACTCATCGACGAATACCGAAACTTCCTGCGCATTCCGAACGTATCGGCAGACTCGGCGAACATCCGCAAAAACGCGGCCTTCATCATGCAGATGATGCAGCAGCGGGGCATTCCGGCGCAGTTGCTCGACGGTCCCGCCCCCGGCACGACACCCGCCGTGTTTGGCGAGGTAAAAACGCCCGGAGCTACCAGAACCCTGATTTTCTACGCCCACTACGACGGACAGCCCGTAAACCCAAAGCAATGGACCGGCGGACTGCAACCCTTCGAGCCGGTGTTCATTACGGCACCCGTTGAGCAGGGCGGCACGATTATCACGACCTACAAACCCGGTGATGCTATCGACCCCACCTGGCGGCTCGCGGGCCGGGGCAGTGCCGACGACAAAGCGGGGGTAATGACCATCCTGAACGCCTACGACGCCCTCGTGAAAAGCGGCATCAAACCAACCGTAAACCTGAAATTTTTCTTTGAGGGCGAAGAAGAAGTGGGTTCCACGCACCTCGCCGGGATATTCAAAAAACACCGCGACAAACTCGCCAGTGACCTCTGGGTCATTGCCGATGGGCCGCGGCACGTATCGGGCAAAAAACTGGTCAGTTTTGGGGTTCGGGGCGATGTGAACATGCACCTGACAATATTTGGGCCGAAGCGTCCGCTCCACAGCGGCAACTATGGCAACTGGGCACCCAACCCGGCGCAGCGCATGGTGAGTCTGCTGGCCAGCATGAAAGATGATGAGGGAAAGGTACTCGTAAAAGGCTACTACGACGACGTAACGCCCTTGACCGCCAGCGAGAAACAGGCGATTGCTAACCTGCCCGACATGGAATCGGCCCTGAAAAAAGAGCTTGGCATTAACAAACCCGACGGCAGCGGAACCAGCTTTGCCAACCTGATGATGGTGCCAACGCTGAACATTAACGGCATTCAGGCGGCTAACGTCGGGGCAATGGCGGGCAACATCATCCCGACCAAAGCCGAGGCCGTGCTGGATTTGCGGCTGGTAAGCGGCAACACCGTTGAACACCAGACCAACTATATTCTCGATCACATCCGCAGCCGGGGCTACCACATCCTCGACCGCGACCCCACCGACGCCGAACGGCAACAGTACGACCGGCTCATCAAAGTCACCCAAAAAACCGGCTACAACGCCCAGCGTACCCCAATGGATTTGCCGATTGCGCAGTTGGTCGTGAACGCCGTACAATCTACTGAAACCGAACCCATTGTCCTGTCACCTTCTTCGGGTGGGAGTTTGCCGCTGTACGTATTTGA
>JACMPG010000120.1 GCA_014377625.1 Spirosoma sp. | reverse complement strand
TTAATCTGATCGGCAGTTACCGGCAGGACTACCACATAGGGTTTATCGGTCGGGACGCCTTCGTTGAGTACCCAGCGGTTGTATTTTTGCAGCTCAAACTCGTCCACACCCGTTTCGATAGCAATGGCCCGCAACGATTTTCCACCGCCACTCCCATACTCGATCAGGGCGAGTTTATTGCCGTTCTGGTGGCCTGGCAACGCGCCTTCAACGGCAATTTTATGAGCTAAGAAGCGCAGAATGTAACGGTCAGTACGGCCATCGAGGGCTATTTCGCGGGCGTAGGCCCAGTCGGGCGGAATCAGTTTGGTAATCCCCCCGGCGCCGAGATAATAGGAATAGAGCGACGCCACCCAATTATTGAACTGCTTGTTGCTTTGCTTGAGATACCGGGCCGCGCCGTGGGTTGAGGCCGTAATACCCCGGCGTTCGTCCACCTGATCGTCCACCCGCATACCCAAACCCGTGGCCGTTTCAGCCTTAAACTGCCAGTATCCCACTGCCGACGACGTAGAGACGGCATCGGGGGTGAGTGAGCTTTCCTGTACGGCAAGGTATTTGAAATCGGTGGGTACGTCCTCGTCAATCAGAATAGCTTCGATCATGGGAAAGTACAGGACCACCCGGTCGAGTTTAGCATTCCAGTACTGCCGGTTGGCCATGAGCGAGTTTACGTCCTGCTGTACAATGCGCTGGGCGTCGGGATCGAGCTGCACCGAGATGTTAGCAAAGGAAAGCTGCGTGGGTACGGTTGGTACCGGCGGGAGTTGCGCCAGACTGGTCAGGCCTGTGAGCAGAAACGGAGCAATGAGGAAGCAGGTTTGTTTATTCATAAAGCGTAAGTTGCCCCACGATGGGGGCCATTGGGCAATGTATAAATCAGAGCTTTTTTCGGATCAGCATCATACCATCGCGGATGGGCAAGAGAACATTTTCTACGCGGCTGTCGTGCTGAACCATCTTGTTAAAGGCCAGCACAGACCGCGTATCTTCATCATTGGCTTTTAGAGGTTCAACAACCTTGCCACTCCACAGCACATTATCGGCCAGGATAAACCCGCCGGGGCGCAGTTTTTTCAGCACAAGGTCGAAGTACAGGGCGTTGTTTCGCTTGTCAGCGTCGATGAATACCAGATCGAACACCTCATCGAGGGTTGGAATTATGTCGGCGGCAATGCCGATGCGCAGGTCGATTCTTGCGTTCAGGGGCGACTGCTGCCAGTACTGGCGGGCTACGGTTTCGAGTTCTTCGTTCTGTTCCAGCGTAATCAGCCGCCCGTCGTCGGTTAACCCTTCGGCCAGGCAAAGAGCCGAATAACCGGTGTACGTACCAATTTCCAGCACGCGCCGGGGCCGGACCATCCAGGAAATCATGGCCAGAAACCGCCCCTGCACCTGCCCCGACAGCATCCGGGGGGCCATGACATAGGCACGGGTGTGACGACTGAGCCGGGCCAGCAACGCCGGTTCGGGCGAGGTATGCGCTTCGGCGTAGGCGGTAAGATCGGCGGGCAAAAAATCCATCTGGCAAACTTAGCAATGCGTCTGAGACACGGGTCTCGGCATTATGAGCGGCTTGGTTTAGGTAAAAGTAGCGGTTTTTCCGTGTTTCATTGATCGCTCACCCTCGAAAATGCCAGCAGCGCATCGAGCGAAATATATTGCAGAGCGCGTTCATGCGTACAATCGGGCAGCACCGTTGGGGCCACACCCGCTTCGTAAGCTTCGCGCCAGCGCAGGGCGCACAGGCACCACTTGTCGCCCGCTTTGAGGCCGGGAAAGCGGTATTCAGGGCGCGGTGTGCTGAGATCGTTGCCCCGGCTGCGGCTAAATTCCAGAAAGGAATCGGTCATGATGGCGCACACCACGTGCCGCCCCTCGTCGTGCTGGTCGGTGCGGCAGAAACCATCGCGATAAAAGCCGGTCATCGGGCTGGTACAGCAACAGGCAAGGTCGGAGCCAAGAATATTTTTAGGCATGAGTTTCGTATCGATCATTAAACCTAAAAGGTCTCAAAAGACCTTTTAGGTTTAAGTTAGGTTTGGCATAACAACGGCCTAAACCCGGTTTTTCGTGTCGATGATGATCGTAACGGGGCCGTCGTTGAGGAGATCGACCTGCATATCAGCGCCAAATTCGCCGGTTTGAATGGGCTGGCCGAGGTCGGCGGTGAGCTGGGTAATCATGGCTTCGTAGAGCGGCACGGCTACCTCCGGGCGGGCGGCTTCGGTAAAGCCGGGGCGGTTGCCTTTTTTGGTGCTGGCATGCAGCGTAAACTGGCTAATGAGCAGAATATTTCCGGCCACAGCGGCCAGGTCGAGATTCATCTTCCCGTCGGCGTCGTTGAACACCCGCATCCCCACAATCTTCCGGCTGAGCCACTGCACATCGTCGGCGGTATCGGTATGCGTCACGCCCAGCAGTACCAGAAACCCGGTTTCGATCTCACCCATTACCTGCCCGCCAATGCTGACAGACGCCCGCGATACGCGCTGAATTACGGCAATCATTTCGGTAGATCAGAAAAAAGCATTGGTGGCACCGGGTCGGGTTCGTGTGGCTGCAATGCCATCTGGAGCCACGTCGCACTGTGCCACGCACCAAATTTAAACCCTACGTTCTCATAAACACCCACCGGCCTGAAACCCATTGACCGGTGAAAGGCTTCGCTGGCCGGGTTGGGCAACGTGATACCGGCATACACGTTATACATTCCCTGCCGACGCAGCAAATCGAACAGGGTTGTGTACAGCTGCCGGGCCATCCCCTGCCGGTGGGCATCCGGGTGAATATACACCGACGTATCGACCGACCATTGGTAAGCCGCCCGGTCGCGGTGGGCCGATGCATAGGCGTAGCCCATAATACGTCCGTCCTGCTCGGCCACTAAATATGGGAATCGTTCCCTGATCGTTTCAATGCGCTGCGCGAACCCGGCCACCGTCGGCACCGTGTATTCGAATGAAAAGGTCGTGTTCAGCACAAACGGTGCGTAAATAGCCAGCATAGCAGATGCATCAGCGGAAGTAGCAGCGCGGATAGTCATTAGATGAATTATTTATCAGGATAGACAGCCCAAAAATAGGCACTGCAGGCACGTATACCATCGAAAAGGTAAAATACCGGCATTAGCTGGTTTGGCAGGACTTGTTATGGAGGCTACAGGATGTTCCAACGCCCGCTGGCGGAGTAACGTCAGTAGGTCAAGCCCGGCCCTTACTGTACCTTTGCGGGCCGATAAACGCCCCGCCCGATGTCCGTAACGCCTAAAAAAGAACTTGGTCAGCATTTCCTGACTGATCTCACCATTGCCGAATCCATTGCCGATCTGCTCACCGGACACATACCCCACGCGGACGAACCCTACCGGCACCTGCTGGAAATCGGCCCGGGCATGGGCGTCCTGACGCAGTTTCTGCTTCAGAAATCACAGTTCGATACCTACGTGATCGAGATTGACCGCGAATCGGTCGATTACCTGAAACAGCACATACCGCAACTCGAGGGGCGCATACTGTCGTCCGATTTTCTGAATATCCAGTCTAACTATTTACCCACCAAACAACCCGGCAGTACCGGTTTGTTTGGCATCATCGGTAACTTCCCGTACAACATTTCTACCCAGATTCTCTTCAAAGTCCTCGACATGCGCGACCGGGTGCCGGAGGTGGTGGGCATGTTTCAGCGCGAGGTGGCCATGCGGGTGGCGTCGGGGCCGGGCAACAAAGATTACGGCATCCTGAGCGTACTGCTCCAGGCGTGGTACGACATCAAGTACGAGTTCACGGTGGAGCCGGAGGTGTTCAACCCCCCGCCAAAAGTGCGGTCGGGCGTGTTGTCGCTCCGGCGCAATGACAAAACCGAACTGGGCTGCGATGAGCGCAAATTCAGGCAGGTGGTCAAGCACGGCTTTGGACAGCGACGCAAGACCCTGCGCAACGCCCTCAAACCCCTCAACCCGTCCGAAGCCGCCCTGGCCAGCGCGTTCATGGACAAGCGGGCCGAACAACTCAGCGTCGACCAATTCGTTGAACTCACTTTATTAATGACGAATAATGAATGATAAATGATGAATTGGGCTGACGCTTCTGTTGTTTGCCGGTTCGCCCAATTCATCATTTGTCACTCATCGTTCATCATTCAAAAACATGACCTTCGAGCTTACTCAGGAATACCTGGACCATATCCGGCAACTCATCGATGCGGGCGACGATGTCACCCTGCAGGCTGAGTTGGGCGAACTGTATCCCGCCGACATTTCGGGTATTCTTTACCAGACGGATATCGAACCGGCGCGGTACATACTGAATCTGCTCAATAAGGAGACAGGCGCCGAAATTCTGGCCAACCTCGATGAGAATGACCGGATCAATCTGCTGAAAACCTTTTCGTCGGAGGAGATTGCGCCATTCATTAACGAGATGGACTCCGACGACGCCGTTGATTTGCTCAACGAGCAGCCCATTCGGGTACGTGAGGAGGTCATTGCCCTGCTCGAAGACCGCGAGCAGGCCCGCTTCATTCTGGATCTGCTCCACTACGACGACGACGTAGCGGGCGGGCTGATGCAAAAAGAGCTGATTAAAATCAACGTCAACCTGACAGTCAACGCCTGCATCGAAGAAATCAGGCAGCAGGCCGAAGATGTCGAAAATGTCTATGCCATTTACGTAGTCGATGACCTCGGTAAGCTGCTCGGTCTGGTATCGCTCAAGAAGATCGTGCTGGCCCGAAAAACGGCTAAAATCGCGGATATCTACGAAGACGACGTCGTGTTTGTCGAAACCTACCGCCCTGCCGATGAAGTAGCCGAAGTCATGCGCAGATATGACCTCGACGCGATTCCGGTGGTGAACGTACAGCAGCGACTGCTGGGCCGGATCACGATTGACGACGTCGTGGATTTGATTACCGAACAGGCCGAAGAAGACCTCCAGGCTATTTCGGGTTTGTCGGGCGAGGTCGAGGAAGATGACAGCATCTGGGCACGGGCCAAGGTGCAGCTACCCTGGCTGGTGGTGGGGGCGGTGGGTAGTTTGCTGGCCGCTACGGTTATCAACGGCTTTCAGAGCGAGTTGGGCAAGATTGCGGCTCTGGCGGCTTTCATCCCCATCATCGGCTCCACGGGCGGCAACGTTGGTATCCAGACTTCGTCGCTCATCCTGCAAACCCTCTCCGACAGTTCGGGGCTGTCTGTTACGCTGGCCAAACGGCTGTTCAGAACGTTACTCGTAGCCCTCATCAACGGGCTGGTTGTGGGGCTAATTGCCGGTTTATACACCCTGCTCATTGGCGAGCCGCGTCTGTTTTTTGTGGTAGCCTGTTCGCTGCTGTCGGTGGTTATGCTGGCCTCGTTTATGGGTACCGTCACGCCGTTGCTCCTCGACCGTATTGGTATCAACCCGGCGGTGGCGTCGGGGCCGTTCATCACCACCGCCAATGACCTAATCGGCATCGGCGTGTATTTCCTGATTGCGCAATGGCTGCTGGCCGAGTTGTAACGTTTTACAACCCCACGGTTTCGCCCGGCCTGATGTCGAGCGCGTTCATCATGGCGCGTAGTGCTGCCAGGTCCGCCTGTCGGTTGGTTTGCCGGTACAGACCCGCCAACGCGCGATAGCCGTGGAGGTTATATGGATTGTATTCCAGCGATTTCCTGAAGGCCGCCATAGCCGCTTCGGGCCGGTCGCCCAGCTGATCGAGCCCCCCCCGCGACTGCATCATGGACGACAGGTAGGCGGGCGTTCCGGTGCTGGGCAACCCCGCAAGCAGGCGGTCGGCTTCGGCCCGCCGACCCAGCGTAGCCAGTAACCGAACCAGTCGCTGACTGTTCAGCGGGCTAAGTTTTGTCTGCCGGGGCAGTACGCTCCTCAACAGGGCGTTGGCAGAGTCGGGCTGAGCCAGACCAGCGTAGCCTTCGGCCATGCGCAGGTCAAACTCAACGCGCGGATCGTTGCCCGATGTCAGAATGCGCTGCACTTCGCTCATGGTCGTGATAGCGTCCCGGTAACTGCCCGCACTTAGTAACGCATCGGCGTACAGGCCACGCAGGTCGTAATTTTGCGGGCGTTGCCCCACCAGTTTCTTTAGCGTATCGAGCGAACGTACGTAGCCCAGCATCGTGCGCTGGGCGAGGGCGAAGGCGCGGGCATCATCGCGCCGGTCGCGCAGGTAAGTCGATACGTCGGGGGCGGTGGCCGCGTAGGCTTCGGCGGTTTTGATGGCCTTTCCCATCTGCCCATTGCGGGCGTACAACTCACGCAGATCAACGGCTACGGCGGCCCGCGTCTGAAAATCTGTTTCTAAATCAAGGGCTTTCTGAAACCATCCGGCCTGCGTTGTCAGACTTTCTGGCGAAGGCTCCGGCCCGGCTTTATCGGCTTCCCAGTGGGCGTATGCCGCATACACCGGCGCGTAAGCGGGATCAATGCGTTCAGCGGCTTTGATAGACGCCAATGCGGAATCAAACGCTTTTTGCCGCTGCTGAAGCCGGGCGCGAACCAGGTACGCGGGTTGGTAGCGGGCGTCATAGACCAGTGCAGAGTCCAGATAGCGGCTTGCTTTGGCGGTATCGGTCCGGGCAGCTTTATCGCTCAGATTCAGATAGACCTGCGCCCAGTTGGAGGCCATGACCGCCTGATTGCCGGCCAGGTACGCCCGTTCTTTCTGGATGAGTTTGTCCAGAAAGGCGTACATCAGCGGGTCTTTGCTACGGAGTTCGGCGGTGATGTTCATGGACTTAAAATCGAGCGGGTGTACTTTCATCGGCTCAAAGTAAGCTGGGTAGGTCTGCGCCAGATATTCCGACTCGTTGTTCTGCGAATAGTAATCCAGCGTCAGATTATTCTTCATGGCGTAGTAGTACCGTTCCCGAATCTGGCGATTTTCGGCGTCGGTCAGGACCCGGCCATGAAAGAGGTGGACGTACTCGTGCAGCACTACGTTGCGCTCCTGATACGCCCCGCGCTCTACGTATTCGATGGCCGCGGCCCCGCTGCCCACCCCCCGAATGTCCATCCACTGCCGGTTGTCGAAGGTAGTGGCCGACCGGAAATACGGCGACTTCATGGCAATGGCGAGGTCGATGTGCAGGGGCGGAATCACGAAGGTGTTGCCCTGTTTAGCCAGAAACGGAAAGTAGACTACGCTGGTAAACAACTGATTCCAGACCATCGCTTTGGCACGGTCGCCGGGGTAATAGCTCACATCGGGAAACACGTCGGCAAAATGATCAGGGTCATTGATTTTCGTTGTTTGCAGCGCGGTAGTAATGGAATCATAGGTGGCCAGATACGGAATCCGCTTCGATTTGATAACCGCCGACAAGCCGTTGTGCGCCGGGCCGTAGTGCGTTTTCCGGGCCAGAACCCGGCGGAACAGATATTCGGCAGAGTCGAGGTTTGCCTTGCGGTTGGGCGCGTCAAAATCGCCGTAGTACAGCGATGCCCGGTGCACACCTGGCAGCACCGACGCCGGGTATTGTTGCTCAACCCGGCGCGTTACGGTCAGGGCATCGGCCAGGCGGTTGGCCCGAAAGAGCGTATCAGCCCGGTTGAGTTTGTTGCGGATTATCGTTTCGTCGGTATCTACGTAATCGGCAAAAGTCAGGTTGGTGTGGCCGTTACCCCAGTGCCAGTGGGTTTGGAAATGCAGCGGATTGATGGTCAGGGCCAGTTGCCACTGCGCGGCCATGTCATTGAGTTGGGTGGCGTCAACGCGTCGCCAGATGGCGTAGCCGTAGCTAAAGCGGGCGTCGGCGTTAAACGGATCGAGTTGCAGGGATTTAATTAGCGGAGCCTCGGCCCGTTCGGGTTGCTGATTCCAGAACGAGACATTGGCTTCGAGCAGATACGCCCCCGCCAGTTTCGGGTTTCGCTGCTGCAACTGTTTCGCTACGGCCAGCGCGTCGGAGTATTTTTTTTGCAGCAACAACGCCCGACCCAGCACCAGGCTGGTTTCGTCGTCGGCGGGGTTGCGGGCCAGTAGTGCGCGGCATTGGGCTTCGGCTTTCGGCAGTTTCCAGGCTTCAATGGCCAGCACGGCCTGCCACCGCCGGGCCGGAACGCTGGTTGCGTCGGCGGTCAACGCGTTGGCTACGTCCTGTTCGGCGCGGGTAAAGTCATTATTGAGCCAGTGGTATTCAGTCCACAGCAAGGCTTTTTCGGCCCGGCTCAGTCGCGTATCAGTAGTCAGGGCATTGGTTGCTTCGGACCATAGACCGAGCTTCAGGAGTTGCCCAACGAGTTTTGCGTGGCCGACTGGCTGTTTCCTGAGTTGGATTTTAACGTCAGCGCGGGCTTTTTCAAGCTGGATACGGGCGGCTTTGGTATCGCTTACCGGTCCGGCCTGGATTGGCTGGGCAAACAGCGGTGTACTGAGCCAGCAGAGTAGTAAGGTAGCAAGTCGTTTCAGCACGGGTAGTTTGGCTTAATAAAATTATCATCAGCCAAATATACTCAGTGGGGCGTCCTGACAACCTGACTTGCAGGCCCGGAATAGAAAACTGTCTGTTGCCGGATTCGCCATTGAATCCGGCAACAGACAGTTTTCTGGTTACGTGTTATACTACTCTCGCAGCGGCAAACCGCCTTACTGCGCCACCGGCATGAGCCGGAATACGTAGCCGGGCTCTTCTACGGAGACGTAGAGGTAGCCGTCCGGCCCCATATCGATGTTGCGCAGACGTCCGATGTTTTTCAGGACGTTTTCCTGGCTTACGATTTTGTTGTCCTTCACCACGCAGCGGTTCAGGTACTGGAAACGCAGCGAACCTACCATCAGGTTGTTTTTCCAGCCGGGGTATTTGTCGCTCGTCACGAAGGCCATGCCGCTCGGCGCGATGGACGGGAGCCAGTAGATCATCGGCTGCTCCATGCCTTCTTTGGCGGTCAGGGCCGTAATGGGTTTGCCGTCGTAGTTGATGCCGAAGCAGATAACGGGCCAGCCGTAGTTGGCGGCTTTGCGGATGATGTTCACCTCGTCGCCCCCGCGCGGGCCGTGCTCGTGGGTCCAGATGTCGCCCGTAACGGGGTTCATCGCCATGCCCTGCGGGTTGCGGTGGCCGTAGGAATAGATGCTGGCACTGGCTCCCTTCTCGTTTACGAAGGGGTTGTCTTTCGGTACGCTCCCATCGTCATTCAGGCGGTGCACTTTGCCGAGGTCGTTGGTTTTGGTCTGCGGATTCTCCTTTTCGTTTCCCCGTTCTCCCACCGACACAAACAGGAAGCCCTTTTTGTCGAAGGCCAGCCGCGAGCCGTAGTGGTGCCGCGTTTTGGAATACGGCAGGGCTTCAAAGATTACTTTCTGTTCGGTCAGG
>JACMPG010000119.1 GCA_014377625.1 Spirosoma sp. | reverse complement strand
CGATGCTTCGAAAAGCCCTTTACGCGAGAAGCCAAAGATACCCGCGAAGATGTTATTCGGGAATGACCGCACTGAAGCGTTATAGCTCGTAGCCACGCCGTTGAAATCGTTGCGGGCTACGGTAATGCGGTTTTCGGTTCCTTCGAGCTGCGCCTGCAACTCCGAGAAATTCTGCGTGGCTTTGAGTTGTGGGTAGCTTTCGGCCACGGCCAGCAGACGAGACAGTGAGCCGCTCAATTTATCCTGTGCCGCCTGAAATTTCTGGATGTTTTCGGGAGTCAGGTTGCTGGGGTCAATTTTCATGCTTGTGGCATTGGCGCGGGCCTGAATGACCTCGGTGAGCGTACTTTTCTCGAAATTGGCGGCACCCTGTACCGTTCTGACGAGGTTCGGAATCAGGTCAGCCCGGCGTTGATATTGCGTTTGCACGTTAGCCCAGGCATTTTCTACCTGCGTATCTTTCTGCACTAAGCCGTTGTAAGAACTGCAGCCGTAAAAGCCGAACAGGGCCAAAACAACGAGGACGATGATGGTTACTTTTGACATAATTGGTTGACCAGATAAGGTGGTTGACGGGTTCAAAACTCGTCAAAACTATGGATTTGTTTCAACTTTTTGGGCTAACGGTCTTTTTGGGCCTTTAGCCACTGGTTTGGATTGATAATCGGCATGGGGTAATCGTCGCCCAGTACCACGCCGTATTTCCGCTGCTCATCTGCCGATAAGTTCGAAACGATATGAACGGTTGGAGCAGGTACGTTGGCCAGTTCGGGCAGCCAGTGCTTTACATAATCACCCCGTTCATCGTAGCGCGTAGCCTGAGTGTAGATATTGAAGTATCTGTCTTCGCGCGGGTCGTTGCCTACGCCCGCTACGTAATTCCAGTTGCCCCAGTTGCTGCACGGGTCGTAATCGACGAGCAGACTTTCAAAGTAAGCCGCGCCCCAGGTCCAGTCAATACCGAGGTCTTTGACCAGAAAGCTGCCTACGTTCTGCCGCCCCCGATTGCTCATAAACCCGGTAGCATTCAACTCGCGCATGTTGGCGTCAATGAAGGGAATACCGGTTTTGCCGTTTGCCCATTGCCAGAACAGAACCCGGTCACGACGCCAGCGTTTGCTAAGATCGTGTTTGATACCGCTCGGCTTGAACAGTCGTCCGCCGTAACGCAGGGCTACAAACCGGAAAAAGTCGCGCCAGATCAGTTCAAAAATCAGCCAGTAGGTCGAGTCGTTTTTGTGGCGTTCGGCTTCGTATCGTCTCACCTCCTGATTGACCAGTCGGGGCGACAAACAGCCCAGGGCTAGCCATGCCGAAAACTTGCTCGAATACGCTTCGCCCAGCATCCCATTGCGGGTTTCTTTGTACGTTTTAATGTGTTCGTATTCCCAAATGTAGCGTTGAAGCCGGTCCAGTGCCACCGTTTCGCCCCCTTTGAAAGCAACAGCCGCCCGTACGTCGACGGTATGCTGCGCCGAAAACCCCAGCGTAGCCAGCGTCGGCATTGATCCGGGATCAACGGATTCGCCATTTACGTTAATAGACAACTGAATCAGATCAGGCATTGGTATTACCTCCCGGATCTGAGCGTATTTCTCCACTTTATTACGAAACTGTGTAAACACATCGGGCATTTTAGCCACAGAGAACGGCAAATCCCGAACATGATACAGCGTACTTTGCCAGAACAGACTTAGGTCTATATTAAGGGGTTTGAGTCGTTTGCTCAGATCCGATTCCAGATTGGTTTCTTCCTGCGTTACCTCCTTGCTGGTATAGACGGCATCGGCACCAATAGTTTCGGCCAGTTCGGCCAGTATTTGAGCGGGCGGACCGGTGCGGACAATAAGGTCAGCTCCCTTAGCCCGAAGCGACTCCCGTAAATCAGCTACGGACTCAATCAGGAAATTAGCCCGGTAAATGTCCGTTTTTCGAAAGCCCAGATCGGGTAGTTCGGCAAATGCGGCAGGGTCAAATACAAAGACGGGCAGGACCTCGTCAGCGTCGACACAGGCCCGAAAAAAACCCTCGTTATCATGCAGCCTCAAATCATTACGGAACCAGTATAGGATACGTTTCATCGGTTATCATAGTAAACAGAAAGCAGTTATCACCAGATCCAAGCTACGTTGAGGTCTGGTGATAACTGCTCACTAACACTGAATAGAACTACTTCTGTTCGTTTAAAGCCCAGTTATATCCCAAAAACGAGATATCTGTATCTTTACTAATCTTGGTTTTTGAGTACCTGTTTACCCAGGATACCACCGATTTGTCGTCATCCTTCCAGTCGCCTTTATACCAGTCGAAGTATTTGGATAGTTGCGATTTTTTGGGGTCAATCTTATTTTTGGCCGGGTTGTTCAGGAAGTCGTTGCCCTGATCGTTCAACTGCGCATCGAGTTTCTCAGGCGTGTAGGCTTCATTGCGCAAACGTGGGCAGGACATGGCCGCACATACGAGCGCGAAGTGAATACGCTTCTCATTAAAATCTTTCCGCAACGTACCATGCTCAATGTTGTCGAGACTCATAGTTTCATTGCCAAT
Organism: Spirosoma sp.; assembly: GCA_014377625.1. Classification (GTDB taxonomy): domain Bacteria; phylum Bacteroidota; class Bacteroidia; order Cytophagales; family Spirosomataceae; genus Spirosoma. The sequence goes on along the minus strand of JACMPG010000119.1, from coordinate 31,689 downwards.
CTTAATAAACTTCTTGGCCCAGGGGGTGGTAACGAACGGAATCTGAATAGAACTACCAATATCCTTGATGCTTTTGATTGGATAGTAATCCAGAACCAGCTTAACGGTATTGGCGTTGTAGGCGTTGATCCAGTACGCAATCTTCTCATCCTGGCTCCAGGAATTTTTCGGCGGGTTTTTACCCAGCATCGCCAGGTAACTATCCAGCGTTTTTACATCTTTCTTGAGACCTTTGTAGTCAACAAGCCCCTTATCGTTGATGTACTTTTTGGCGAGACCATCCCAGATGTCATGGCTGACCTTATCGACACTGCTGGCGGCTTCTATTTCTGCAATCGAGACGTTATTGCCGGCCTGTGGCGCACAAAAAGCCAGTAAAATAAATAAAACACCTCCGGTCAGCGTGAGAACAATTCCTTTTTTCGTGTAGTGATTCATACGTATTTGCAAGTAATGTAAAAATACATACGCCCGGCCAGACCAAAAAGTTTGGAATAAGGGGTAACCCTACACGAAGCTGGTTGTGACAAGGTCGTTTTTAAAGGCATAGGCCACCATGCCTGCCGTGTTTTTGGTGCCGGTTTTTTCGAGAATCCGCAGCCGATGCCCCTCTACGGTGCGGGGACTCAGGAATATTTTCTCACTGATTTCATTGGTCGACATCCCTTCGCAGATGAGTGTCAATACTTCTTTTTCGCGCTCCGAAAGCAGTATCTTACTGTTATAAAAGGCGTTGGTTGGCTTATCGATCCGGGTTTTGTTGGTCATCTTCCGGAGCATAGCCTTCGATACGAACTCAGTAAGATATACGCCTTCGTCCATCACCTTGCGGATGGCGGTTTCTACCTCGCCAGCTTCGGCATCTTTGAGCAGATAGCCACTAACGCCTTTTTCCAGCAGGTGCAGAACCATCCGGTCTTCATCATGCATAGTCAGAATGATGATTTTGACGAGCGGCCAGTGTTCCCGAATGTAATCGGTTGTAGCAGCACCGTCCAGAATGGGCATTTGCAGGTCGAGCAGAACAACGTCAGGCATCTTGCCGGGTATTTTGTCGATGAGTTCCTGTCCGTTAGCAGCTTCGAGAATCAGGTCAACACCGTGTACCTGACCGAGAATAGTGGCCATACCAACCCGAAAGAGCGTGTGGTCATCGCAGAGAGCAATTTTAATCTTTCTCATAGAAGGGAGTCGATAAAGAGGTCTGTTGCCATGAGTCGTAATCAACGCACTGACGGCAAACAAATTAACGCAAAAATCAAACGATCTCGGCATCCCGAAGCCTTATTTGTACATGAACGTTAGACCCCCGTCCCGGTGCCACGTCAAACGTTACATGGCCATTGAGTACACTCAGCCGGCTTTCTATATTACGAAGTCCCAGCCCCCCCAGCTTGTTTTCCATAATTACATCAAAATCAAAGCCAACGCCGTTATCCTGCACGGACAGCCGCACCTCACCATCTGCGGAGTCGGGGTGAAGACAGTACACCTGTATAGTTACGGCGGTAGCTCGGGCGTGCCGGATTACGTTATTGATGAGTTCCTGACTAATCCGGTACAGAGTGAGACTAATGTTCTGCGATAAATCACGCAAATCGCTCGGGCTGTCGATCTGCACGTCCATACCACCTTCCGAGGCCCGGTCGGCCAATTCTTCGAGGGCAGGCAACAGTCCAAACCGGTCGAGCGTAGTAGGTACCAGATCGCGGCTGATACGCCGGACGTTGGTCATTGTCTCGTCAATCATGGAGCGGGTCTTCTGCACCTGCAAACTGGATCGTTGATTATTTCCGTTCAGGTGTCGCTCTACCTGGTTGAGGCTCATTTTCGTAACCGAAAGCATCGTACCGATACCATCGTGCAGGTCGGCAGCCAGTCGTTTGCGTTCTTCTTCCTGCCCCAGAAACGTAGCGGCCATCAGTTCACGCCGGTGCCGTTCCTGCATCTCCTTGAGAGCCAGTTGCTGTTTTGCCTGCTTCTGCTGGTAATAGGCCACAAACATGACAATGAAAATTGCCATTGTCAGTAGTACGGCCGTTCCCACCGCGATTACGAAACCAGAGTACATGGGGGTATAGCTGCCTTTGCGGCAAAGATGCTGAATAGCAATCAACTATCATCCCGAAAAGGCTGTTTTTGAGTGAGCGGCAAGTGTAGTTTACGCCCCGCTGACTGTCAGCTATAAACCAGCCCGAACCAATTTAGCACCCGCTACCATGTTAGTCAGCTTTTGCTTGGCCGCCCAGCGGGCCGTCTGACTCAGTCCACAGTCGGGAGCTACGGCAAGTTTTTCGGCAGGTACGTAGGGCAAACATTTTCGAATACGTTCCGCCACATCGTCGGGTGTTTCGATGTAGTAGCTCTTCACGTCGATGACGCCCACGGCCACGTCGAATTTCTCGGCGAAGCGTTCCAGCAGATGCACCTCGGCGAAGTTCAGGATGGTCATTTCGGAATGCAGCTCATCGACGTGCATATCCATAAAATCGGGCAGCATGGGCGCAAGGCTTTTCTTACCCACCGACCGGCCTTTGTAGTTACCGAAACACAGGTGCATGGAAAGCCGGGTTTTGCCCACGCCCGGTGCCACCGTCCGGTTAAACATATCCACAAACCGCTTTGTGTCTTCGCGGTAGGCATAGCACGACATGGACGGTTCATCAACGCAGATTTCAGGTACGCCAAGGGCCACCAGATCCGCAATTTCTTTACTGACCAGTGGCAGCAGCGCTTCGGCTACTTCCCACCGGTCTTTGTACAGACCGCCCGGCAACAGCCGCCCGCTGAGCGTATACGGACCGGGAATCGACATTTTCAGTCCCTGGCTTTCCGGTGCCAGTCGTTTCAGCCGGTGGTATTCTTCCACTACACCAAGGCCACGCGGGGCCGTCAGCGGAGCCACAATAGTATGCTTACCCCGCTGATCGTGAGCGGGCGGCCCAAACCGGCGTAGTTCGGCATCATTGTTCTCAATGCCGTTGATATAGCCGTAAAACGACAGGTTGAAGTCAAACCGGGTTTGTTCGCCGTCGGTAATGACATCAAGACCGGCGGCTACCTGATCATGAACAGAAGCGATCACGGCGTCGTCAATCATCTCGCTGATATCGGCGGGTCCAAGTTGATTCAGGTTTTGGCTGGCAAATTCTAACCAGCCCGGAAACGGCATCGATCCGACCACGGTCGTTTTAATAGGTACGGGTTGCAAATCAGTGAATGGTTATCGGTGAGTAGTAAACAGGAGCAACTATGGGCGTATTAACTGTAATCGCTGATACGGCTGATTTTCTGATCGGAGAAAGCGAAAACGGTTACCCCCCTGAGCATCATAGCCTCGCCCGCTTTGGGACCGCTTGGCAAATCAACGGCCAGTATCGCGCTAAACTCGATCTCAACAGCGGCAGTACGATCGCCCAGAGTAAGCGAACGAATATGCTGCTCCCGACTGATGAACACACCCAGCGACTGCCGGGCCAGCTTTTCAAAATCGACTTTGCCGCTTATGGTGGTCGTACCACTGGCAGTGGAGACGTTTTCAAACACGACTACATCGTGCAGCAGGGTTAGCATACCCGGTACGTCCATGGCGTTATAGGCTGCTATATATTGTCGGATCAATGCTTCCATCAGCTCATTTTTATTGAATTTGTCTGGTCAAATGCGCAGGAAACACGACCCGGCTAAAATGGCTTTTTACCAATTACTTTTTTGAATACCTCCCGCATCAGTACCGGCAGCGTGAAATGATGACTTACGGCATACCTGAAGTTTCCGGTATTGATGGTCTCGATGGGTTTGCCATTTTCGCTATGCTGAACGGTCTCTCCGGTAGAAATATTGACCACGTGCCGCAGGTTAAGGTTATTGGCAAACATATCGGAAAAACGGGGCGAATAGTACATGCAACCGTCAAAGTAATAGTGCGTTACCTGCGACCAGCGCGTTACATTATCGCTTTTGATAGGCATACCACCATGCACCAGATTAGACGACCAGATCAGTACGTCGCCTTTCTGCATATGTATTTCCTGCCGTTCGTAGCCGTTAGCTTCCATAAACTCCTCCACGAAATCTTCGTAGTGGTGGTACTCCGCATAGTTGGCTTCAGCTTCGATACCGATGTCGAAGTAGTTGAACTCCTTTTGCCGATGCGAACGCGGGTAGTAGAAAAGCGGGCCGTTGTTGGTATCGGTTTCTTCCATTGCCACCCATACGCCACACATAAACCGGGCGGGTGTGCTGCTGAAGTGAATCGTGTCGGAGTGTGCCCGTTGCTGGGTGCCAAACTTAAAATTCAGGGTCTGGAACGGAATCGGTTCGCGGTCGTACAACATTCGCAACACGTCGAAAATTTGGGGCTGACTAGCCACTTCGCGCACTGTTGCATATTTTTTCCAGAGATCCTGATGGCGACTGGGCAGTTCACCCACCCGCGCCGGGTATTCCTGCTCAATTGCCTGCAAAGCGCGGTCGATCAACTCGTGACTAACCTGTTGCCGCAACAGCAAATAGCCTTCCTGGTTGTAATGCTGAGCCATCTCACCCTGTTCGGGCGTGAGGTTTTTCTGGGCTAGTAAATCCGCAAAAAAAGGCGACTCGACCCAGGGTAAATTCATTTTCTGCGCAACAGAAACATTTTTCATTTTTGAGGTTATTCAGGAGAAAAGAATGGACGCAAGATAAGTAGCAAGTGGTGAGTTGCGTACAGCGTTAATTACCAATCGCTCATTAGGTCTGCTTTATTTTCATGGCAACAGGATCCCAGTTAATGGCGCGTTTTTGCTCTACGCTCAGGTTAGCAGCCAGTGAAGGGGCGGCAGCCCGCATCCCAAACACAGCGTCTTCTTTGATGAGCGACGGCTTGTTTTCGCGGATGGCATTGAAAAACACGATCATATGGTCGAGGCGGTCATCGTAGCCTTCGGGCACGTCGAATTTCACGACGGGATCGTTCTGGATAGTGCGCACGAACTTACCTTCCGGGTATTTCTCATCGTACTGGCGCACAAACTGATCCTGCATAGCCTGCGGATAGGTAAAGAGGGCATCGTAGCCCTTGCTGTACATGGGCGCGTTGGGCCGTTTGAGCCGGTTCAGCGTAAATGAGTTCCAGCCAATGTCAATTACGCCTTCGGTACCCACAAGACGTGTATGAATATCGCCCCCCGCGCCGGTAGCCAGATTTACGCGCATAGCCAGCGGAAACGAAGCATTGGTTTTTGTTTTCGGGTAATCGAGCAGGGCCGTAACGAGGTCATACGCATCGCGCCCGTCTTTCCAGTAGTTCAGGTCGCCAAGAGCGTAGATACTGGATGGCCCCAGACTACCCGTAACGGTGTGCAGGCCGGTGAGCAGGTGTACGAACAAATCGCCTGCCACGCCCGTGCCGTAGTCTTTATAGTTACGCCACCGGAAAAAGCGCACTGGCTCAAACGGCTTTTTAGGCGCGTCGCCAAGAAACGAATCCCAGTCGAGGTCTTTAGGATTGACAACGGGCGGCAGGGTATATTGCCACGCGCCGAGAGCGTCAGTTCGGTCCAGGAAGGCTTCGGCAGAGGTAATTTCGCCAATATCTCCGGCTTCGTACCGTTTTTTGGCTTCCAGCACTGCCGATGCACTCGCCCGCTGGCTACCCACCTGAAAAACCTTGCCGTATTTCTTCTGCGCGTCGATAACGGCCTGCCCTTCCTCAATGTGATGGACCATCGGCTTTTCGCAATAAACGTGCTTCCCGGCTTTGAGGGCGTCGATACTGATGTGGTCGTGCCAGTGATCAGGTACGCAGATCAGGACGGCATCAACGTCTTTGCGGGCTAATACCTCGCGGTAATCACGGGTAGTAAACAGATCACTGCCCCACACTTCCTTAGCGCGTTCAAGCCGGGGCTGGTAGAGATCAGCTACGGCCACGACTTTGGTGCCGGGTACCTTGAGGGCGCAGTCGAGGTCATAGTGGCCGATAATACCGGAGCCGATCAGTCCGATGTTGATAGTGTCGGCAACCGAACGCGGTTTAACGCTTTCAATCAGGCTTTCGCGGTATTCACGGGCGTTGACGTGTTCGGGAATGAGCAGCGAGGCTCCACCCGCCAGCAAGGCTGACGAGCCGCCCAACTGACGAAGAAATTTGCGACGTGAATTCATTGGTAATTGTTTTAGGAATTAAGCTGAGTGAGTAAGAGTATTTTCGCCTAAAACTACCAGAAATTCAGATGTATAGCACAGAAACTTCCGGTTCTTCATCAGCAAATGAATACGCCCACCATACCATGTCGTCAATCTGATCGAACCGCTCGAAACCGTTCTTTTCCAGCACCCGTTGAGACGCTGCGTTGCCCGTTTCCGTATCAGCCACCACCCGCCCTATTTCCGGCTGCTGGCTGGCCCAATTCAGTAGACCACCTACCATTTCGGTCATGTAGCCACGCCCCTGAAACGCGGGGTACGTACCGTAGCCGATTTCAACGGTTGCGTCGTCTTCGTCGGGTTCACCCTTGAATTTAGCATCGGCCACAATCTGCCGGGTGGCGCGGTCGATGGCGATCCAGATGGTGTGATAGAGCGGGTTGTTGGTGGGATCTTTCAGGCGTGGCACCGTAAAATGGGTGATGACACTCAGCAGGAAGGCGTCTACCTGCCGGTGGCCGGGTATCAACCCCAGCGACGCTTCCAGTTGGACGTTGTCGGCGATATGTAGCCGGAGCTGATCGAGCGACAGGGGTAACAGCGTCAGACGTGGGGTCTCGATCATCAATCAACTATCGGCTCGCAGCGATCTGGAAATCTTCAATCGGTGCTTTGAAGACGTAAACTTTGGGGACATGACGTCCATAAAATTCGATATTATTTTCTTCCCATCCAGTCTCAGAACCTATTGCACCTGGGCTGTAAAGTTCATTACTGTCCAAGAGCAAAATGCCGGATATAGCTAACAGTTCTTCTTTGGTAACTACTTTCTGTACTTCCTCAACCAAATAGCGTAGTGCTACTGTCCGGTCGTCGTCTATCCATTTGGCGGCAACCAGTAAGTCCCAGGCAATAGTATCTTCAGGTAAGACGAATGTAAACAGCGTAAACTCTCCGCGTTCTTCCTCTATCTTTTTGCGTAGATGACCAAGTTTAGCAGCAAGTGTTCTCATAATATTCCAAGAATTATTTTGACAGCACTAACCATTGATAGGCAGCAGCAATTCTCTTTAATTCGGTTTTCGCTATCATCGGATCATGTTCAGCTAAACCTGCCCTTCCGAAACGCTCCAGCCGCCGTCGATGGTCAGGACCTGCCCGGTGGTGAAACGGCTTTGATCGGACATAAAGTACACGGCGGCTCCATCAAGGTCATCAGGTTTTCCGATGCGCCCGCCGTCGAGGGGCTGCTTGGTTTTGGTGAAGGCCATAATCACATCGTCTTCGGTGGCCCGCTTCGCCATTGGTGTCTCGACTAAGGCCGGAGCCAGTACGTTGACCCGGATGTTTTCGGTGGCGTAATAAGCCGCTACAGACTTGGTAAAGCCAATTACCGCCGATTTCATGGCTGCGTAAGCATGGGTGGCGAAGTATATTGGCGAAGGCCTCGACCCCAGCACCGACCCCATGTTCAGGATTGTACCTCCGCTGTTCTGCGCCCGAAACGCCCGCACCGCAGCCTGATTGGACAGCATGAGCGAGGTTAGATTCAGGTTAATCGTGTAGTCCCAGCCAGCCAGTGTGATGTCGTGCAGAGGTCCGTCGCCAAACCGCCTGCCAGAACCACCTGCTACATGGTACAGGCCGTCGAATCCGCCGAAGATCTGCTGGCAGAGTGTAATAGCCTGCGGAGCCGTTTGTGGGTCAGATGCATCGCCCGACATAGCCAGTCCGTTGCCGTCCAGTTGTTCTTCTGCGGCAGTACAACTCTCTGGATTACGTCCTACCACCACCACCTGTGCGCCCTCGCGCACAAACGCCATGGCCGCCGACAGACCCATGCCCGTTGTACCGCCGATGACCACAATTCGCTTATTTTCTAACCACATAATTTTGTCATTCACTACGGATCAAAACGGATTCAGATAGACGCCTACGCCGATCCAGGACGTTTGTTGCTGCTCAAATTGGCTGTACGGACGAAAACCCGAATAGCCTTCGAGCAAAAACGTAAGGTTATTCTGGGTACGTCCTACTTCAACGCCGATACCCCCGTGAATACCAGGCCGGAAGTCAGTCTGCTGCCAGAACTTTACATCCAGGCCACCCACCAGCCGGGCCAGGTGTTCGGATGGTTTTTTATAGAATGCCCCCAGTTGTGCGCTCAGCAGTTTACGTTCGTCTTTCTTGCGCAGCACAGCACTCAGGCCACCATAGAGCCGCCAGTTATCGACGGTACGGCTATACGTTACGTCCAGTTGCTCGTAGTTAACCGAATTGGGCGTTGGTGCCCGAATACTGTTCCGAAAGATGTAGTCATCGCCGAGGTGTGAGGAGATATGGTACACCCGAATGCGGTAGTTGTTCTCCCCCCGCCTAAGGTTGTAGCTGATGCTGACCTTGTAGTCGTTATTCACGATCCGCCTGAGTTGCTTTCCTTTATCCTGATCGAAAAACACCTCGAACTGCGTGAACGATGCCAGATCCAGTACCAGTTCTTCGGCCCGGCCAGGGGCGGTTGTCCGACGGTAAAAGGGCTTGGCGAAGCCGAAGGCAAACGGCACAATGCTACCTTTATACTTGCTACCCTCGGTATAGTAGGCGGGCAGAACACTGCCGTAGGTCTGAGCTTCGAGCGGGTCGAGCAGGATGGGGTCAAACAGGTGGTCTTTGGGCAAAAACTCGTGCTTGGGGCGAGACACTACCCGCGGCTCCGTTATGACTACGTCTGGTGTGGGCTGCGGGCTTACCTTTTGCGGTTTTACCCGAACTGCCCGTTCTTTCCGCACCCGCACAGGCCGGGCCGGTTTTGCTTCGGGTTCAGTAACGGCATCTGGCTGCCCAACGCGGTCGCTGGCGGGTTCACTGACAACCGGGGTGGGGGTGGTAACAACGGGCTCCGGGCGTACCTTCTCCTTTTTCACACGTTTCTGGCGCGGCTGGGCTACGACAGGTTCAGCTTTTGGCGTTTCGGTAACGACCTGGTCCGACTGCGGTTTTGTTACGGCAGCTGGCTGGACAGCAGGCTTCGTGTCGACTACCGAAGCCGGGTTGTCTTTCGCAGCCTGTCGGGCGGCTTTCTTCCGTTCTTTCTCGGCTTGTTTTGCTTCGTATTCCTGCTGTTTGCGGGCAGCTTCTTCCCTGATTTCTCGCTGAAGCTGTAGTTCTCGCTCTACCCGCTCTTTCTGTTTTTGTTCGGCTGGGGTCAGCGCTCGGCTGGTTTGTTGCGCCAGCGTGAGCGAGCCAGTCAGGCAAATCAGCAACAGGATTAATACGGTCTGTTTCATCTTATTTCTTCAGTTCCGCGTAGTTTTTGTAGAAGTACGGAATCGTTTCGATGCCCTTATAAAAATTGAACAGACCGTAGCTTTCGTTAGGCGAGTGTAGCGCGTCGATGTCCAGGCCAAACCCCATCAGGATTGATTTTACACCCAGTTCCTGCTCAAACAACGCCACAATAGGAATACTGCCGCCCCCCCGCGTTGGAATGGGCTTCTTACCCCAGGCATCTTCAAACGCCCGGCTGGCTGCTTCAAATTCCACCGAATCCGTAGGCGTTACGTAGGGTAAACCACCGTGATGCGGGCGTACCTCAACCGTCACACCCGCCGGCGCAATAGACCCAAAATGTTTCGTGAACAGCTCAGTGATTTCGTCGGGCGTTTGATTGGGTACCAAACGCATACTGATTTTAGCCGATGCCTTAGCGGGCAATACAGTTTTGGCACCCTCGCCTGTGTAGCCACCCCAGATACCGTTTACGTCGAGTGTAGGTCGAATACTGGTACGCTCGTTAGTGGAGTATCCCGCTTCGCCCATTACGGCGTCGATGCCGAGGTCGCGCTCGTACTCGGTCAGGTCAAACGGGGCTTTGGCCAATTCGGCGCGTTCAGCATCAGTTAGGTCAACAACCTGATCATAAAACCCCGGGATGGTGATGCGGCCCTGCTCATCGTGCAGACTGGCAATCATTTGGGTCAATACGTTGATTGGGTTGGCCACGCCCCCGCCATACACCCCCGAATGCAGGTCGCGGTTGGGTCCGTTCACTTCTACCTCCACGTACGACAGCCCGCGCAATCCTGCTTCGAGCGAGGGTGTTTCATTGGAGATAATGCTCGTATCAGATATCAGAATCACGTCGGCCTTCAGCAGTTCGCGGTTTTGTGCTACAAACGTACCGAGGTGATCAGAACCGACTTCTTCTTCGCCCTCGATCATCACTTTTACGTTGCAGGGCAGACCGTCGGTAGCCAGCATGGCTTCAAGGGCTTTGATGTGCATGTAAAACTGCCCTTTGTCGTCGCAGGCACCGCGTGCGTAGATGCGCTCGTTGCGGATGGTCGGCTCAAAAGGTGGGGTTTTCCAGAGTTCGTAGGGATCGGCGGGCTGCACATCGTAGTGGCCATAGACCAGTACCGTAGGCAGGGCGGGGTCGACCATCTTCTGCGCAAACACAATGGGATGGCCCGCCGTTTCAAACAGTTGGGCATCATCCAGACCAGCCGCATCGAGTTTCTCGCGCACGAACTCTGCCGCGTGACGGACGTCGTCTTTAAATTTGGAATCGGCAGAAACCGATGGAATGCGAAGGAGGTCGAGCAGTTCGTCAAGAAACCGCTGCCTGTTTTGGTCGAGGTAGTCGATTAGCATAAGTCGTCAGTAAAAACGCCCCAAGTTACGGAGTTTGGGAGGTTGTTACGAGGGTAGTGAAAAGTTTGAAGGGTTGTTACGGCACCGGCGGACCGGCAGAGATGCGCAGAGAAAGAGGAGATACGTAGAGGATAATTAAATTTCTGCGTATCTCCTTTTCCTCTGCGCATCTCTGCCGGTCCGCCGGTGCCGTAACAATAATTACTTCTTCTTCTGAAACCAGAACAGGATAGTGCGGCTCTCTTCGCCACGGAACAGGCGGGCAATGTTTTTTTGGTGCGTGAACACAACCAGCAGGAAAATTACGAAACCGAATACAATGAAGATGGGCCGCTCAGGCTGACCGAAAATACGGAGCAATAACAGCACCGGAAATGCCAGCGCGGCCAGAATGGAACCGAGCGACACATACTGAGAGGCAATGACAACCAGCAGAAAAACGCCGATGCAGACAGCCGCCATTTCTGGGTGAATGGCTAAAATCAGCCCCAGCAGCGAGGCAACACCTTTGCCACCTTTGAACCCCGCAAAAACGGGATAGAGGTGTCCAATGACCGCAACTAAGCCAAAAACAATTTTGAAGGTCGGTATTTCATTGATCGTGATGATGTCAAGATACCAGAGTAACGGGGCCATTGCAGCCGCGGTGTAGCCTTTTAGTACGTCAATGAGCAGTACAATGGTACCGGCTCGTTTGCCCAGTACTCTAAACGTGTTGGTTGCTCCCGCATTACCGCTGCCGTGTTCCCGAACATCAACGCCAAAATATCCTTGTCCGTACCAGACAGCCGTTGGAATAGAACCAATAAGATAAGCCGCAACCGTTGTCAGACAGATCAGGAAAATATTCATGTATAAAATTAAATTTAACATTTTGAGGGAAGGCTGTTGCCCTGCCCCATTGCCATCAGTTTGAGTACAAAGCCACAAAAATAGCCATTTAGAGCCAATGAAGCAACCAATTTGGGGCAGGAACCAACTCGGGCAGGAACGACTGGACAGGAATTTTGTCCTGTCCAGCGTAGCAAAACTCATTTTCCACCCACAACAATCTCGTTCAGGTCGCCATCCGCCAGGTACCGGTTCGCCATTGCCAGAATATCAGCAGACGAGACCGCCCGAAGATGCTGAATATAGGTATTCAGGAAGTCAGCGGGCAGATTATCGAGCAATACCACCTTATAGCGGTCTGCAATCTCGAACGGCGTATTAAGCGAACCGACAAACTCACCGGCCATAAAATTCTTGACCGTTTCGAGTTCGTGTTCCGGCACGGGTTCGGTTTGCAGCGTCCTGATTTCCTTCCTGATTTCGTCCAGCGTCTGTTGCGTATTCTCACGGTTTACGTCGGTACCGATTAAAAAGTACCCGTCGCGCCGGAACGAGGGTATGTTGGACGAAATGCCATACGTGAAGCCCTTTTCTTCGCGAATATTTTTCATCAGTCGCGAGCCGAAATAACCGCCCAGAATCTCGTTGGTAACGACCATCTTGAAGAAATCGGGGTGCGCCCGCGTAAACAACCGCCTGCCCATCCGTATAGACGACTGAGTGCTGTCGGGCTTCTCGGTCAACGTCAGCAGGTCGTTGGCAGGGTCAGGGTTGTGGACTATTACGGGTAAATCGTCCGTGCGGAGGGGAATCTGACCCAGTTCGCGGTCAATCAAAGCTACATCCTGCTCAGTGGCCTGCCCCGCCAGCAGGATCTGAAAGGGTCGATTCTGGAGCACACGTTCATAAAAGCTAACTACGTCAGACTGGGTCAGGCTGGCAATCTGCTCGGGCTGCTGACTACGACCGTAGGGGTGATTGGCTCCGAAGAGTTTCTGCCGAAACAGCACCCCGGCCAGGTAGGCATTTTTCTCGTAGTTGACCCGCAGGTTTTGCAGTGTAATGTTGCGCAGATCGGTCAGCTCCTTATCGGGAAACGTTGGCTCGGTAAGCAGTTGACGCAATACCGGCAGGATGTTTGGCAGGAACTTAGTGAGGCAGTAAACAACCACACTGGAGCGGTCGGGTCCGCTGTTCAGTTCGAGAAATGCGCCAAAGCCGTCGAAATACTCGCTGATCTGCGCCGATGTACGGTTAGGCAATCCCTCGGCCAGCATTTTAACCGCAAAGAACCCCGACGAGGGCGTTTGCTCGTGCCAGCTACCGGCATCAAAAATGCACTCGATGCGCAAAACAGGCTGGTGATCAACCCGGATTAGATGCAGCGGAATGCCGTTGGTCAGCGTATGCGTATCGGGCGTAGGTAATTGTACTTCCTGAATGGCCTGAAAAGCCGGTGTCTGGGTTCTATCGAGCATAAATTATAAACGAAGAGTGATGAGTAAAGAATGGGCTGACGCATGAATGTTACTAATGCGTCAGCCCGTTCTTCACTCATCACTCTTCACTAAAACACTTTATTCGTTGTCAAATGAGCTATCGGCACTTTTGAAGTTAAACAACAGCGAGATCCGGAACGTGTTGGAGAGTGGACTGACCTGCTGACTCACAGGCAGCACATACGAGAAATCGACACCGAAACGATCCTGCAACCGCAGCCCAAGGCCGGTCGTGATGTACTTACGCCCACCTTTGTCGTTCGATTCACCAAAATAGCCCGCCCGCACCGCAAACTGTTCGTTATACCAGTATTCGAGACCCGTCGAGAGTGTAATTTCTTTCAACTCTTCGCTGAACCCGCCCGGTGCGTCGGCAAAGGAGCCGAACACTGACGAGAAATAGTTTTTATTGGCATTCAGGTTGACCCCATTCACTACGTTTGGCGTGGGCACCATCAACTTGTTGAAGTCGAGCAGGAAATTGAACTTATTGTACTGATCGGTATGATACGTGATGGCCGTACCAACGCGCAGGTTGGTAGGAATGAAATACCGCTCCTGTCCGCCGTAATTGAGCCGACCGCCGAGGTTGGAGATCATACCGCCAAAGGCCCAGCCCAATCCCTGCCCCGTTGATGGATCGCGGGTTTCGTTCTGGTAATAGATACCGATGTCGGCGGCTGCGGTAGCACCGGGTTTCAGGCCCTGCACGCTCGATCCGGCGGCTAAATTGGAGTTCAGGTATTTGAGGTTGACCGCCAGCGACAGATTCTCGGACAGTCGCTGCCCAAACGAAACCGTAGCGGCATATTCGCGGGAGTTGAACGTACCGGCGGCTACGCCCTGGGCCGTAGTGAAATCGACCGTGCCGAGATCAAAATACAGCAACGACGCACCGATCACCGAGTTTTTACCGACTTTAGAATAGCCACTCAAGTTCGTATAATACATATCGCCGATGAGGTCACGAAGCCAGGGCGTGTAGGATACAACAGCTCCTTTGTCCTGTTTGGCGAAAACCAATTTGGCCGGATTCCAGAAAATAGCCGTGGCATCGGCATCGCCGAGGGCTACACCCGCATCGCCCAGCGCACCAGACCGGGCGTCGGGCGTGAAGTTCAGGAAGGGTACGGAGGAGGTTGGCACTTGGAGTCGCTGACCGTTCAGCGTAGGAATTGTTGGCTGGCCTGTCGTTTGGCTGTGCGCCGAACCGGCAAAGAGGGTAACACTGCAAACGCCGAGTACTACGCGCGAAAATTTGAGCTTCATGCTATGATGGTTGGTCTGCTACAGCAGCGGGTGGGGTATGTGGCCGTACTGCGCGGTCAAAATTACAAGGATTCGTTGGATATAGAAAAAAGGGCCTGCAACAACCAGACCAATCATTTGCTCAAAACAATCCGGCTGCTGCCCGTTGCGGTGGTCTGATCGGTGGCGGCCCGCATCTGAAGCCTGACCACGTACAGCCCGTTTGATAACGTATTTATGGGGCTGCTTTGTCTTGGCCATATACCCACTTCTACCGTACCGGGACAGTCGGTACATTGTCCGGTTTGTTCGAATAGTTGGTATCCATTCAGGTCAAAAATGGTTAATGTCCAGTCGAGAGGTTCGCCCGGCCGGTCGTGTTCAGCCAGAAAAATGGCCTGCTCCGACACCGGATTTGGGCTAACCCGCACTGCTCGGAGCGTTAACCCCGGTCGTTCAGAAACCACTAAAGTCAACGCGCCCTCCGTTGAATTATTGTTGATATCCCAGGCTTTGGACCGTAGCGTATAGGTTCCAGACAGCAGCCCCCGAAACGTATGCAACACCTCGCCCTGCCGCCCGTTGGGACCACTGGCCACGTATTCATCATTCAAAACAACAGGCAATTGGTTGTTTAACTGCACCGTTAGTTCGTGTCCCAGCCCCGACCGTGCCACGTTGATACCCCGGTTGTCAGACAGGCCAATGCGCACCACTACGTCCGGCCCAGTTACCCGCCAGAACTCGCCCGTTTGTTGACCACTCACCACCGACATACTCAACACAGGTGGTTGGGTATCAATACTATCCGATAGTACGCTACCGCCTACACGCAATTGTTCAGAACTACCGGCGGCATCGAACAGGCTATCGTTGCGAATGGCGTAGGCAGAAAGTTTAGCGGGTCCAACAGCATAGTCGATATCCCGGGGCATCGTGAATCGCATCGTAAACCGGCCCTGCTGCACGGGTACTTGGCCCGAAAAAATAGTATTGGCAAAGGTCTGATACGCCATTTTTTCGTTGCCTTTCTGCCCCAGTGTAGTCTGCGTAACCGCTTTATCAAAGAGCGTGAGCCGGGCCATTCCGGTAAAATCGGTGAGTCGCTGACCGTTCTGTCGGATATCGCCGGTTAGCTCAACCGCTTGACCAGCGCGGAGGGTATCGGTACGGTTAGTAGTTAGCGGACGGCCATTCACGGTGGTCAGCGCGATTTGTGCCTGCGGATAGGCCAGTCGCATGGACGGGTCACCGAGGAGCGCGAAGTTTCGGTTTACGGAGCCGCTCAGGCTGTTGTTTTTGGTATCCCGCATTACATCACCCAAACGCGGCATCTGCCCATTGATGGGC
The DNA here is from genome assembly GCA_014377625.1 of Spirosoma sp. GTDB lineage: Bacteria > Bacteroidota > Bacteroidia > Cytophagales > Spirosomataceae > Spirosoma. The sequence goes on along the minus strand of JACMPG010000119.1, from coordinate 15,979 downwards.
GTGAAAACTGAGCCGTAAAACGCTTCATTCAGCAGTAGATTGGTATTGGCATACACGGGTCGGGTGGTTGTGAGTAGCCCCACCGCCCCGCCCGCGCGGCTCAGCAAGGCCAACTCCGCCCCCGACTGCTCGGCAGGGTCGTCGTAGCGGCCAAACTGGCAGGTGGCGGTTACAATTAGCGGCAAACGACGGTTGCGCCACGACAGAATATCGGATAGGGTAACAATTTGCTCGTCAGCCAGCGTGAGCGTTCCGCCGTGGCCACTGTAGTTAATAATAAGCCGCCCGTCTATCATGGCGCGGTTAATAAGCTGGTTTACGGCGGGTAACTTTACCGTACCAGTGGTTGAAACCTGTTGTGGAAAATTATCCAGAAAAATACGTTCCGGTCGGTATGTGGGGGCAACAGTTTCAATCTGTTCAGCCAGTTGCTCGGCGTCGCGCTGGTGAATGTTGAAGTCACCATCGTCGGCCACGAGCATGACGCGCGTTTGCCAGTCGCCCGTCAGCTTTCGGTCGGTTGCGTAGCGAATCAGTTTATCGACAACCGTCTGCGCTTCGGACGTTGATTTAACTGGCAATCGACCCACGCCCACCCGGAGCAGATGGTCGCCACGGTTGCTGATATTCGTACCGGATTCGTAATCTTCGGACCATTGCCCGGCGGCTTCGTCCATAAACCCGACATAATCGTCGGACGAATAGCTCAGTACGGGATGAAGCGACTGCCGACTTTCATACACCGGCACCATGTTGGCCAGTTGCGCCAGGCTGACTCCGCTGTTAATGTTCCGGTAGTCGTAGGTTGCATCGCCGAACAAAAGTAGGTACCGCATCTGGTCGGGCTGTTGCTGATAAAAATGGCGCACCGCATCACGGATGGCCGTTGGATCGGGCTGGCCAGAGCCAAATTCGTTATAAACCTGTTGCGTTGTGGCCACCAGCACCGACAGCCCGTCGTTCTCACGCCGGAATTTGGCAAGTCGTTCGGCCTGCTCCTGCCAGGCTGCGGGCGTCAGAATTAGCAGATTCGGCACCGGCTGACCGCGCAGATTCTGGTTGGCAATTGACAAAACCGATGCGGGCGTGAGTAGCTGGGCATCGGTAAACAAAAAATAATCGCGCTGACGGCTGCTCTGCCAGCGGGCTTCTGTGGCGGGCACGAGTACGTAGGTTTGCACCAGCGGCAACATCGGATTCGTTACGTCCCAGACGCGCAGATTTGCCGTGGCCTGCTTAACCACTACCAGTCCTGCCGGTAATCGGCGGGTCCAGGTTGGCTGGCTGTACTGCCGCAACTCGCGCTGAGCTTCTACCGATAAAAAGTCCAGATACCCCTGCGCCGAAAACTGCCCGTTTTTCATGAATGATAGTCGCAGTTGCAGGGGAGCATCGGTAGCAGCGGGGCGGGCCACAAACGTATCGGTGCGGGCATACCCCTGATAATCATATTGATAGCCCGAGATATTTAGCATCGGCATCGTACCCACCCGAGCGCCGTTGACACTGAGCCGAAACTCGGTCGGTGTGATTGCGCCGGCTACCACACCCGCACGCACCCGCACGGGCGTGTTGGACAGCAACCCCGGCATCTCGAAGGGGACGGTTTTGCTGGTATCGGTGGTCAGGTAATCAGCCAGCCAGTCGCGTCCCGAGTGCAGACCCGGTAATTTCAGCCGGTCAGGTTCATAAAACTGGTAGTCGGTAAAGGTGGTAACCGTGGGCGCAGCAGTCGTGTTTCCAGACAGGCGTTCGGCCATCCGCAAACCTGTTGCCGAACCGATGGTCAGGAAGTAGAACGTCGTATCGGAGTACGGATTAACCCGATGCGAGAATCGCCGACTCGCCGAATCGTATTGAACAGTGTGTGGGCTCTGGCCAAAGAACAGCAGTGCGTCTCCGGCATCAAAACGTCCGTCGGCTTCGCCCGTTACCAGCACGGCATTTTCGGAGAGGTCGGCGGGGCGGGGTATGGCGTTGGGCTGGGGCAGTGGTGCGCCCCCGTTACCATAGAGCCGAAACCGGCGCGGGTCGGCACTGGCAAAGGCGGGATTCTGGCGTACCAGCGCATCGCGGTCAAGCCGGTACACACCCGTTTGAGTCACGCTAATCTTAAGCCAGACACCCTCGCGCAGAACGGATTGAGCTTGTAAGGAGTGAAGAACGAAGAGCGAGGAATGAAGAACAAAAAACAAGGCCATCCACAGGCGATGGTTCAGCCCGTAGTTGGTTATCCTGATATTTCGTTCTTTATTTTTCACTCCCTATTCTTCATTACACGTTCAACTAAGGCATGGGCCAGGATTGCGTAGGATTTACCGGACGATAGTTCTTTACAAACGATGCGGGTCCGGCGCATGGTGCCACGCTGCCACGTCTTTTTCGCAAACGCAAACAAACTTCCTTCTGACACCTCGCGCAGACAGACCGTATTCGCTAAATCATCCGGAATCGTATCGAACTGACGCAGAGCCGCTACCAGAGCCAGATGGGACGAGGTTGTAGCGGCTGGCCGGGTCATGTACTGACAAAGTGGTTGCAGGACTTCGGGCGGGAAAACGGTGTCGGTCAGGCAGGGCTGCATGAGCCGCTGAAACGACCGCTGCCAGGCCGTTCCGTGGGGCGGCACCCTCCGCTTATGGGTTCGGCACACATCAGCATGGGCCACTTCGTGAATATACGTAATCAGAAATGCGTAAGGATTCAGATTGGCGTTGACCGTAATGCGCGTTTGCCCGTCGGGCCACCGTCGAAAATCACCAAAGCGCGTTCGGCGGGGCCTGACGACTTGATATACAAAGCCGTACTCCTGATAAAGTTGCTGACAGTACGCAGCAGCTGATAGGGGAACAAACTGAGTAAATTGATTTGGCACAACGTAAGTTGACACAACATAAGTTGGTACGAGGAAAAATGAAAAAGCCCTATAAAAATAGGGCTTTTTCGAAGATCGTGACGCGGTACTGACTTATTTCTTCGTAGTGTCAGGTACCATCATCGTAGTCGAATCCGTTGTCATCGTCGTGGTCGAATCCGTGATGACAACTGCGGTGTCGGTCATGGTTACGGCGGTCGAATCAACGGCGGCTTCTTCCGTCTTAGGCTTGCTTTGGCAGGCGGCAAACGTCAGCATGGTGCCGACAAACAGGAGGGTGCTAAGTTTTTTCATTGTGTTCTTTTGCGGTGGTTATTTTTTTACCGGCGTAAAAATGGCACTTTTTTGGGATAATGCAACTAAATACATCTTACCTGCTCAAAATAAAAGTATTGTATCCGAAAAGTACTATTTACAATTCGTCTTCATCTTCCTTAGAAGGTCTTATCCAGTCATACACGCCGGTGCTACGGAAAGTAAGCAGTTTATGACCAAAGTAGTTGGCCAGAAAGCTGACACCCATACCCACCACGTGAGAGCCTTTTTCCTGCCAGAACTGGTCTAAATTCGGAAAGAACGGATCGGCTACGTAGTGCAACGTTAGCTTGGATACGCCCACCTGCACAGCCAGAGCCACAAAGGCGATGATAAAAAACTTGACCACTTCGCGACCCGTATTTCCCGTGCCACCCGCCGAAAAAGCAAACCGCTTAGTTGGCGCGAAACTAACAATTGTAGCGGTCAGGTAACCCAGCAATACGCTGGTGCCAAATGGAAAAAACTCCCGATAAAAAATCTGCGAGAGAAAGTTGACGGACGCGCCCAAAAGAGCCGTCAGGAAGAACGAATAAAAGCTTTTGGAAACTTTGAATTTGGGCTGTTGAATGCTGCTCACGTTCACGGGCTTACCGGTAGAAACCGCTGTTATTAATTCACTGATTCTGCCAGGCCAGTGCTGCATTATAGAATCGGCTTATAGCTGTTTAAAATCGGAAATTTCGTTCAAAAATAGGTAAATCAGGACAGATTCGATGCGTCTCCCACCGATTAGTGATTAATGGGTACCTCTAAAACAACCCCTGCAACAGGCCCGGTGCTACGCCCAGCCCAATCGTAATAGCAATAGCCGCTACCAGCACGTACTGGTAAACTGGCGATACCCGGATAGATTCGGTAGCTCCGTCACGGAAGTACATGGCAATAATAACCCGGAAATAATAGTAAATACCTACCGCCGACATCAGTACCGCTACTACCAACAGCCAGATTTGACCCCGCTCAACGGCCGTTGAGAAGATATAAAACTTACCCCAGAACCCCGCTGTGAGCGGAATACCCGCCAGCGACAGCATGGATACGGTCATGGCCAGACCCAGCAACGGATTCTGCCGCGCCAGTCCATTGAAATCATCGAAGTTATTGCCCAGTACGCCCCCACTCGTCAGCGTCTGAGCCGGGCGTTGCTGCGCTACCAGAATCAGGACGCCAAAGGCCGAGATCGTAGCCACCGAATACGCCAGCGAGTAAAACACAATAGCCTGCTCCGACTGCGCACCCAGTGCGGCCAGACCAATGAGCAGATAGCCCGCGTGCGAGATACTTGAATAGGCCATCATGCGCTTAAAGCTATTCTGGTATACGGCCGTGACGTTGCCGATGACCAGCGTAAGGGCCGCCATGACAGCCAGCATAACCCACCAGAAACTATATACGCCATTGAACGAGACCGACAGCAGTTTGAACAGAGCCGCGAAACCCGCCGTTTTCACCACCGTCGACATGAAGGCCGTGAAAATAGTGGGGGCGCCGTCGTACACGTCCGGTGTCCAGAAGTGGAACGGTGCCGCCGATACTTTAAAGAGCAAACCAATCAGGAGCATCAGCAAACCAGCGTACAGCAGTAATGACAAACCCGCCTGTGGGTTGGCGGTATAAGCCGCGATACCGGCCAGCGTGAACGAGCCCGTGGCCCCATAAATTAGAGCCATACCGAACAAGAGAATTCCGGTAGTGAACGCGCCCATCAAAAAGTATTTCAGCGCGGCTTCGTTCGATCGCAGGTTGCGCTTGTCGCTGCCGGTCAGTACGTACATGGCAATGGATAGGGCTTCGACGCCCACAAAGAGCATAATCAGGTTTTCGAAGCCAATCATCATCACGGCCCCCACCAGCGAGAACATGATGATACCGTAGTATTCAGCAGGCTGGGATTCTTCGTCTTCAATGAACTGGCTGCTCAGGGCAATGACCATAAAGGCCGAACCCAGTACGATAGCGGTAAAGACCATCGACAGGTTATCGGTGCGCAGCATGTTGTTGAAATACAGGTACGTCTTGTTCCAGTCGTAAAAATTAGCGGCCAGCGCAATCACCAGCAACAGCAAAGCGGCAGGCAGCAGCAGCACCCGTGACTTCTGAAAACCCAGAAACAGCAACGCAATACCAGAAACAGACAGAGCAACGATGGGAAGCATGATTTTTATTTGAGTGATACCACCGTAGTGCCGATGTATTTCATCAGATTGACCACAGCGGGTTCAGTGAGTTTCAGAAACGTTTGTGGGTAGATGCCCATCCAGAAAACCATGATGACCAGCGGCACAAAGACCAGACTCTCAGAAAGCGTCAGGTCAGTAAAGTTCTTTGTACGGGCGGTAGCAGGACCAAACATGCTTTTCTGGAACATACGGAGCATATACACCGCGCCAAAGATGATGGTAAAGCCAGCCGCCAGCCCAATGTAATTGTTATACGTATAGACGCCGTGCAGCAACAGAAATTCACCAATAAAGCCGTTGGTGAGCGGCAGGGCCACACTACCCAACAGTATAATCATGAAGTAAACCGTCAGTTTGGGCGTGTTGCGGGTAATACCGCCGAGCTGATCGAGTTGCCGGGTTTGGGTGCGCGAGAAAATGATATCGGCTACGAAGAACATCCCGATAACGTTGACGCCGTGAGCCAGCATTTGAATCAACGCGCCCTGCATCCCGGTTTCGGTTTGTGAGAACACGCCAGCCGCCATCAGACCTACGTGCGAAAACGACGAATACGCAATCAGACGCTTCATGTCACGTTGCCGGATAGCAATGATGCTACCCCAGATGATGCCGATCACCGCCAGAATAATGGCCGTTTTACCCCAGGTTTCCACCCCCAGCGGTACGATAGGCAGAATAAACCGAATCAGGCCGTAAACGCCCATTTTGAGCATCACACCAGCCAGCAACATCGTAGCGGGCGTTGGCGATTCGACGTAGGTATCGGGTTGCCAGGTGTGAAACGGGAATACCGGCATTTTGATGGCGAAGGCCACGAAAAACGCCCAAAACAGCCACGTTTGCGCTTCGGGTGTAAGATTCAGCTGATAGAAATCAGCGATGGCCGAGGTGTGATGCCCGTCTACCAACGGCGTCTGGTAATACAGATATACGAATGCCAGCAGCATGAACAAACTGCCAAAGATGGTATAGACAAAAAACTTCAACGTTACGGCCACCCGGTTTTCACCCCCCCACATCGCAGCGAGGAAGTAAATCGGAATCAGCGCGACCTCAAAACTGAAGTAGAACAGGAACCCGTCGCGGGCTGTAAATGCGCCTATCATCGCGGCCTGCATAAACAGAATCAGGGCGTAAAACTGTGAGGCACGGCTGTATGTCCGATTGAATGTCGATAGGATAATCAGCGGCACGGCAATTCCGGATAGCAACACGAGGAGAATACTGATTCCGTCGATACCACCGCTGAACCGGATACCCAGCGAACCAATCCAGGCGTAGTCAAAATCGAACTGCGAGCTGGCATCGGGCCGGAACTGCACGCAGATAACTACCACAAATGCCAGTTCAATCAGCGCAGCAATCAGCGCGGCTTCCCGACTACGCTGCCCTTTGGCCAGTGCAATAAGCAGGGCGGCAACCACCGGGAAGAATATAAGAATAAGTGTGTTCATTTCTTAGAATCGAATAAAGAACCGCAGGGCGAAAATCAGCACGATGCTGACAACCATCGCCAGGACGTAGAAACCGATGGAACCGCTTTGCAGCCGACGCAACTGCCCGGCACCTTGCCGCACCAGCCAGGCCGTGCCGTTCACAACGCCATCGACCAGACCCTCGCCAAAACTGTACAGCGCGTCGCCCATGCCGCGAATGGGCCGGACAATGATAGCGTCATAAAGTTCATCGATGTAAAATTTGCCGTACACCACCTGTTCGGGTAGCGACCGGTCGGCAATGTCGGGCGCGGGGACAGCTTTACGGCTGATGTACATGAAGTAAGCAATAACCAGCGACAGTACCGCAACGCCCGCCGACACCGCCATGAGCGTATACTCGGTCGTATGGTCGAAGTTAAGCGTCAGAGCGGTGGGATTTATCTGCGCAGAACCGGCAAAAATCGGCTCCAGAAAGTGATGCAGCCACCCACCACCCGGCGTGGATTCGCCCGGCAGGTTAAGCAACCCGCCAATGACCGACAGAATGGCCAGAACAATCAGCGGGGCGGTCATGCTGCCCGGCGACTCGTGCAGGTGATGCCGCTGCTCGTCCGTACCGCGAAACTCGCCAAAGAACGTCAGGAACAGCAGCCGGAACATATAGAACGACGTTAGCCCGGAACCGATAACGCCCAACACCCAAAGCACCTTGTTCTGGACGAAAACGTGGGCCAGAATTTCGTCTTTCGAGAAAAAGCCGGACAGGGGTGGAATCCCCGAAATTGCCCACGTACCGAGCAGGAACGTAACAAACGTAATGGGCAATGCTTTGCGCAGACCACCCATTTTCCGAATGTCCTGTTCGTCGCTCATGGCGTGAATGACGCTACCCGCAGCGAGGAACAGCAGGGCCTTAAAAAACGCGTGGGTGATAACGTGGAACATCCCGGCGGTGTAGGCAGTAACACTCAGACCGAGGAACATATAACCCAGCTGAGATACCGTAGAGTAGGCCAGGACTTTCTTGATGTCGTTTTGCAGGAGGCCAACCAGAGCCGCCAGCAGGGCCGTGGCAATGGCGATCCCACCGATGATTTCCAGCGTGAGCGGTGCCAGCGTGTACAGGACGTTCGAGCGGACAACCATATAAATCCCCGCCGTCACCATCGTGGCCGCGTGGATCAGTGCCGATACCGGCGTTGGTCCGGCCATAGCATCGGGCAGCCACGTAAACAGCGGAATCTGCGCCGATTTACCCATCGCACCGACGAACAACAACAGCGTGATGAGCAGAATTGTACTGTCGCCAATGGGTAGACTCGCGGCCTGCCTGAACACGTCGACGTACTCGACCGTGCCGAAGGTATTGATGATGGTGAAGATGCCGAGCAGAAAGCCGAGGTCGCCAATGCGGTTCATTACGAAGGCTTTGCGGGCGGCATTGTTGTAGCTGGTATTGGTATTCCAGAAGCCGATAAGCAGGTACGAACACAGCCCGACGCCCTCCCAGCCAATGAACATAATGACGAAGTTAGACCCCATCACCAGCAACAGCATAAAGAAAATAAACAGGTTCATGAAGGCCATGAACTTGCCAAAACCTTCGTCGTGCTTCATGTACCCAATACTGTACAGATGAATCAGCGAGCCAACCCCCGTCACAATCAGCAGCATAAGCAAACTCAACTGGTCAATCTGGAACGAGAAGTTAATCTGCAAATCGCCGACGCTAATCCAGTTGAAGAGCGTGGCAATCAGCGGGTCGGTACTGTTAGGCAACGATTCCTGCCCGACAAACGCACCGAACAGAAAAGCCGACGTGAGGAACGACGCCAGAACGGCGATTAGTGCAATGGCACCGGCAGCCCCTTTCGGAATACGCCTAAATCCAACGCCATTGATAATGAAGCCAATCAGTGGAAACAGCGGAATTAACGCGCAGAGTAGTTCAGGTTTCATTCTTTTTTGTTCGATGTTCAATCCTCTTCGTTCAAAGTTTAAAGTTCGACGTTCAACGTTTCGTATCGGAAACACTATACGTTGAACAGCACATTTTAAACCCTGAACAAACTAAAGATTACCATTTCAATTTATTGAGCAGCCCCACGTCGATGGAGCGGGTATTGCGATAAATCATCACAATAATGGCCAGGCCAACCGATACTTCGGCGGCAGCAACGGCCATAATAAAAAAGACGAATACCTGACCGGCGGGGTCGGAGCGGTACGACGAGAAAGCAATCAGGAGCAAATTAACGGCGTTAAGCATCAACTCAACCGACATAAAGATGATGATGGCGTTGCGCCGGGTCAGCACACCAATGATGCCGATAACAAAGAGGGCCGTGCTGAGAATCAGGTAGTACGTAAGCGGTATTTGCTGTATTACTTCCGGGATGATGACGTCCTGCGTGGGTTGCATGAAAAAACCGGTGGTTAAGAGAAAGTCCGCAAAGGTAAAAATTATTCGACATCATTTCCGTCCGTTGGCGGTAGTGAGGGCGCGAAGCCGGATTTCGGTCAGCCGTCGTTTGGTGTCGAGCGGGAAGTCACCTTTCTGCAACCAGTCGTAGAAAGCGGGTTCCTTTTCCAGTACTTCCAGCACAGGCCGGTCTTTGTGTTTACCGAAATTAAAAACCTCCACACCCTCGCTATTGATCATCATACGGCCCGCCAGATCAATGTTGCGGTTAGCAGTCAGGCTGTGCAGGACGTCCATGTCGTTGTCGATAACAATTTCCTGCCCGCTGTCGGCTTTGGCAACCCGGCCCGCATATCGCTGCACCTGCGCGTTCAGCACCTCCAGCGTGGCCAAGGTGTCAGCTTCGGCCCCGTGGGCACCCACCAAGTCTTTGTCGCAGTAATATTTATAGGCCGCCGTGAGGTTACGCGGCTCCATGAGGTGAAAAATCCGCTGGGCATCGAGCAGCCGCCGGTTCTTTACGTCGAAGTCAACGTTGGCGCGGAGAAATTCTTCCACCAGCAACGGCACATCGAATCGGTTGCTGTTGAACCCAGCCAGATCGCAGCCTTCCATAAACTGGGCGAGGTTACGGGCCACCGCTTTGAACGCCGGAGCATCTTTTACGTCATCGTCATAAATGCCATGAATCAGGCTGGTTTCGAGTGGAATAGGAACACCGGGATTGACCCGCTGACTTTTGGTAACTACCTCGCCACCCGGCATGGCTTTCGCGATGCAGATGTCGATAATACGGTCTTTAGCGGTATTGATACCGGTGGTTTCGAGGTCGAAAAAAGCCAGCGGTTTACGAAGTACAAGTTGATGAGTCATAGCCAAACCGATAAACGGATGGCGGCAAAGGTAAGGTGATTATGCCTTTTTCAATTCATCAACCTACTTCATCCCCGCCCGTACTTCGGCAACCGATGGCGTTTTGCCCGACTGCATCAGTTCTCTCAACCTGGCAATGTCCTGGTCACGTTTCACGCCCGCTATGGCTTTTATAGCGTTTTTCTGGACATAAAAAGCCAGAAATGACTCATCGGTTTCGGGATTGCCGTCGTAGATAACATCATCAAATTTATCGGCGTGACCGATGTAATTGATACGGGTACCCTGCTGATTGGTCCAGAAAAACGGTACGTTCTGGTAGGCTTGTTTATCCTCTTTCGCCATGTTTAACCCGGCTACGTAGCCCTGCTGTCCGGCTACTTTCCAGTGTTCGATACGCTGCGCGCCGTCGGGCGTTGGGTAACGGGCAATGTCGCCAGCCGCGTAGAGACCATCGGCTATTTGCAGGTACTCGTCGGTCAGGACACCTCCATCGTCAGCGATTTGGACGCCTTTCAGAAAATCAGTCCGGGGTTTTACACCTACGCCCAGTAGTACCACATCGGCGTCGATAGTGTGGCCGTTGTCCAGCACCACGCGCTGTACGATTCCATCGCCTTCGATAGCTTTCATTTTACGACCCAAATGGAACCGGATGCCTGCTTTTTCGTGCCAACTCTGCACGGTTCTGCCGATTTTTCCGCCCAGTATTTTCTCGAAGGGTACAGTTTCAGTACCTACTACGTCGATTTCACTGCCCAGTTTACGCAGGCTCATCGCGCCTTCCATTCCAATGAATGAACTGCCGATAATTACGATTTTTTTGTGCTGCTCGCCTAACTCGCGCAGTTTCTTGCTGTCGTGCAAACTGCGCAGGCTGTGAACGCCGGGCAAATCAACACCGGGCGTGGGCAACTCGTTGGGTTTACCACCCGTTGCCACGAGGGCTTTGGTATAGGTCAGCGTTTCGCCGGATTCGAGTTCGATGGTTTTGGTAGCTGCATCGAGCGAAACCACCCGCTGTCCGGTCCGAATCTCGATACCGTATTCCTGATAAAATTCGGCAGCGCGGAGCGGCATCCACTCGTCGGGGGCTTCGCCTTGTAAGTAGTCTTTCGAGCAGTTGGGCCGATCGTAAGGTGTTTCGGTGCTGGCGGTAAGCATCACGATTTTACCCGTAAATCCGCCTTCGCGCATGGCTTCGGCGGCAAATTCACCTGCTCCGCCACTGCCCACAATCACGAATGTTTCGGCGTTATTCGAGTCAGGGGCGGCCATTGGATTTTCGACGGTGTCTTCGTCGGTCGTAACGGTAACAAATACCTGTTCGCCATCAATGCGGACTTTGTAGGTGGGAAGCGCAGTAAGCGCGGGGGCTTCGAGCCGGTGGCCCGTGCGGATATCAAAGCAGGCATTATGCCAGGGGCAAACGAGCCGGTGGCCGTATAAAATGCCTTTGACCAGTGGAGCATGGTAGTGCGTACACTGCGGGTGGAGGGCGTAAAACTGACCGTCGGTGCGGGCCAGCAATACGTCGTGTTCACCGACTTTGACCTGTTTCATCTCGCCATCGGCGAGGTCATCAATGCGGCAAACGGGAGTTTCGGAGGGAGTAGCCATAACGGGTTGCGTTTGGCTTATTAACTCGGTGTGGAGCGAAATTGATTTGTAGCCACCAAACTTAAAAGGTTTTTTTGAGACCTTTTAGGTTTAAACTCACCTATTTTGACGTAGCCATCACCATCTTGATATTCAGCTTCGCACCGGTTTGCAGCACGTCTACCAGATCCTGAACCGTCAGCGTTTTGTCAAAGCGTACTACTACGGTTGGCTCGTCGATACCGGCCATAACGGTCATTAACTCGCGCTCCAGATTGGCGGGGTCAATGGAGCGTTTGTCGATGAAATACTGCTTGTTGGCATCCACCGAGAGGGTAACCTGTTTCTTACTGAGCTGTTGCGACGAAGCCGCATTGGGCAACATCAGTTTAATCACGTTCGGGTTGGCTACCGTCGAGATGATGAGGAAGAACAACAGCAGAAAAAACATGATGTCGTTCAGCGAAGATGTCGCTACCTCAGCCGCAAATTTACTTTTCCGTCGGAGTTTCATAAACTGTCTTCTACCTCATCCGGGCGGGTTCGGTGGTTGGTTTTTGCAGGACTTCGAGGAATTCGAAGGCGTTCATTTCGAGCTTCAGCGTGAATCGTTCAATCATCATATTCAGCAGGTGATAGATGGTGTAGGCAATAATACCCACAATCAGACCTGCGCCCGACGTAATCATTTTCTCGTACAGACCCCCGGCAATGATACCGATGCTGATGTTGTCGGTCAGCGAGATGTCGTAGAAAATGCGGATGATACCCGAAATGGTACCGATGAAGCCAAGCATGGGGGCAATACCGGCAATAATACCCAGATACCCCATATTACGCTCCAGCCTCGAGAGTTCAATCTGCCCAACGGTTTCGATGGTACTTTCGATATCGCGAATGGGCGAGCCGATGCGGCCAATAGCTTTCTCGAACACCCGCCCCATAGCCGTGCGCTGGTTTTTAGCAAAAGACTCCGCCGATTTGATGTTGCCCTGCGCTACCATATCGCGGATATTGTCGATGAAATTGGCTTCCGATTTGGTCTGCGCCCGGATGATGAACAGCCGCTCGAACAGCAGGTAAATCGTGGCGAAGAACAGAAATACAATGGGAATCATGACCCAGCCGCCTTTGGCGACTAAATCGAATAATTGCAGACTCTGTTGTTGAGAACCCGCCGTAGCGGAGAGCGATGCGGCTGTAGTATCGATAGCGGGAACCTGAAGCAGAAGCATACGGGCTTTGTAAGATGGGTGAACGGGACTGACCAGCAACCGTTTCAGGAACAAACGCGCCGGTTTTGCCCGATATTGTTGCCAAAGATACGGAAGGTGGTTAAATGTGATTCAACTGAGCTACGCGAATTGCTTCACAACAGCCTGAATCTCGCTGGTTTGGCAGGCGCGGGCTTTCCAGCGTTCAAGCCGGGGGTTCATCAGAGCAAACCACAGGGGCGGCACGTAGCTAATCAAAATCATGGCCGAATACCCAAACGGTAACTGCGGAGCTTCATCGAAATGCCGCAATACCTGATACGGGCGCGATGCATAGGCGTGATGGTCAGAATGCCGCTGTAACTGAAATAACACCAGATTACTCACCAACTGACTACCGTTCCAGGAATGCAGCGGGTTAACGCGCTCATACTTACCCGGCGAAATCTCGCGCCGGACAATGCCATAATGCTCGATGTAATTGACCGATTCGAGCAGTAGAATGGCAATCAGGCTTTGGGCGCAGAAAAACACCGGCACAATCCAGGTTACGTACCCCGCCCATAAGCTGAACCCCGCCGTGAGCAGCGTAATGAACACCACCGGTAGCACGGCGAACCAAAGCATGTCGTTGTGGCGACTCCAGACGGGTTGCCCGGCCTTTTCGAGCAGTCGTTTCTCAATACCCCAGGCCGAGCGGTAACTACCTACCAGCGTCTGCACCCAAAAGGCATAGAGCGTCTGATTCTGTTTCGACGTAGCCGGGTCGGCGGGGGTGGCTACGTTGACGTGATGGCCCCGGTTGTGTTCGATTATAAAGTGCATATAGCTCACCGACAGCAGGGCTGTTTTGCTATGAAACTGCGCGATTTTACTACTCCGGTGGCCCAGTTCATGCGCTACGTTGATGATGCTGCCCCCCACAATACCGATGCTGTACATCAACCCCAATTGCTGCCAAACGGTCATCGGGTCGGTGAGCAGCACGTAACAGCCCCACCCAATAAGGGCGTAGTGCAGATACACAAACGAATACACCAGCGCGTCGAAATAGCGGTTGCCGAGCGCGTCCTGATAGGCATCGAGACTTAGGTTGGCGTGGTCATTCCCCGACAGTTTATCCAGCAGCGGAATGACCACGTAGGTATAGATGATACCGGCAAACGCCCACGCCGGACCAAACAGATAGTACGCACCCACAATGACCGCAATCAGGCTATACGACCACAAAAACGCAAGTTTCTTGAATGGGTTCATAGGCTTAAATAGGTTTCACCAGAACCTTCCCCCACCGCCCGGGACGGTCGGCGTGTTCGACGGCTTCGGCGATTTGGTCGAGGGAGTACGTGGCTTCTACGGGTAGCTGGAATTTACCGGATGCCAGCAGGCCAATTACGTTTTTGGCTACGTCCTGCCGCGTTTCGGCATCGGCCTGACGCATCCAGTCGGTAAGCCAGAACCCTCTGATGGTCAGTTCACGGAAAATCAGCAGCCCGGCGTTGATTTCGGGGTCCTGCATACTGAGCAGACCAAAGATCATCATCGTACCGCCTTTGGCTAAACAGGTAAGTGCCTGCGATGCTGTGTGGCCACCTACCGCGTCCAATACGCAGGCTACGCCCTTACCGTCGGTAATCTGCTTCACGCGGACCGCCATGTCCTCGGTTTCGGTATTGATGACTTCGGTCAGGCCGAGTTCTTTCAGTTCGTCGTTAATGTCGTCGCGCCGGACCGTGCCAATGGTATTGATACCGCGCATTTTACAAATCTGAATCACCATCTTGCCGTACGCCGACCCTGCCGCCGTAAGCATCAGCCAGCCGCCTTCCGGTACGTTGGCTTCCTGCACCATTGCATAGGCCGTAAAGGGGTTGACAAACAATTGCGCGGCCATTTCGTCAGGAATAGCGTCGGGCACCGGTATTACGCTGCGGTAGCTGGCAATGGCGTATTCCGACCACGTACCGAGGCCCGTAAAGCTGACCCGCGTGCCAACGGCCATCTGAACGCCCTCGCCCACGGCGTCAATAATACCCATACCCTCAAACCCCGCGCCCGACGGCAGTTGCGGACGAATGCCGTACAGGTTCTGCACGAACATAATGTCTGACGGGTTGATGGGTGCGGCCCGGACTTTAATACGCACTTCGTTTAGCCCGGGCTCGGGCTTGGCAACTTCGGTAGCTTTAAGGATGTCGGCGGGTGTGCCAGTCTGTTCAAAAATGATACTTTTCATTGGTGCTGAGTTAGTTAGATTTATTACGCAGAGATGCACAAAGTTTAAAAAGGATTCACACAGGAAATACCAAACTCCGCGTATCTCTATTTTTCTCTGCGAATCTCTGCGTAACAATTACGTATCTGCTCCAAAAATATGACTTAATTCGCACAAACTATTCCTAAACCTGTACACCTCACTCCTTTTACCTTTATTCCTTCTCTATGCAAACCTCTCCTTTTCTGGGCGAATTGATTGGCACGATGGTGCTGCTGCTGCTGGGCAATGGCGTTGTGGCCAACGTAGTACTAAAACAAACGAAAGGCAACTCCTCGGGCTGGATTGTGATTACGGCGGGCTGGGCCTTTGCCGTAACGATGGGCGTATTCGTGGCCAAAGCATTCGGCAGTACAGATGCGCACCTGAACCCCGCCGTAACGATTGCCTTCGCGGTAGCGACCAACGATTTCAGCAACATCATGTCGTACATTCCGGCACAGATGCTTGGCGGCTTTATGGGGGCGGTGCTGGTCTGGATTACCTACCGTCCTCACTGGTCCGCCACTCCCGACCCGTTCGATAAGCTGGCCTGTTTCAGTACCGGCCCGGCCATTCGGAGTAAGGGCGACAATTTTGTGAGCGAAGTGATGGCCACGCTGGTCCTGATTGTTGGGCTGGCCGGTATTTCGTCCAAACACCTCGGCGAACTGGCCGTGGGCGTGGGGCCGTATCTGGTCGGTATTCTTATCTGGAGCATCGGCCTGTCGCTGGGTGGCACTACGGGCTACGCCATGAGTCCCGCCCGCGACCTCAGCCCCCGAATAGCCCACGCGCTGCT
>JACMPG010000118.1 GCA_014377625.1 Spirosoma sp. | reverse complement strand
TACAACCGCCGACGGAAGCATTCAGTATTGAATTACCGCACGCCCAGTCAACAGGAATCTTATCTTTACACTTCCTCAATGACCGCCTAAAAAATCTCCAATATACTGTTGCAAGTCCAGTCTGACCACGTTGCAGACCTTAGATCTGAGCTATAATCAGATCACGGATATTAGTTTTCTGGCCAGTCTGACCAGGTTGCAGACCTTATACCTGAGCGATAATCAGATCACGGATATTAGTTTTCTGGCCAGTCTGACCACGTTACAGACCGTAAACCTGAGCGATAATCAGATCACGGATTATAGTTTTCTGGCCAGTCTGACCAGGTTGCAGGCCTTAGACCTGAGCTATAATCAGATCACGGATATTAGTTTTCTGGCCAGTCTGACCACGTTGCAGACCTTAGACCTGAGTAATAACCAGATCACGGATATTAGCTCACTCCTGCCTTTTTTGCAAATAGAAAACCCATTACCAGTAAGCTTAAATCGGGGTGATGATATCAATAAATTAAATCTGTACGACAATCCAGTAAACATACCGCCACTTGAAATTGTGCAGCAGGGGAATGCAGCGATACTTAATTATTTTGATGATCTGGAAAAACAGGGAAGGGAGTATTTGTACGAAGCCAAAATGCTGATTGTGGGGCAGCCTAGGGCGGGTAAAACCTCGCTCCGCTATAAACTGTTCGATCAGCAAAAAGCTCTGCCTGTTGAAGAAGAAACCACGCGGGGCATTGACATTCAGGCCCTTGAATTTCAGGTAGTTGATCCGGAAGGTAATCCCCGGACGTTCACTTACAACGTCTGGGATTTTGGCGGGCAGCAGATTTATCAGTCAACCCACCAGTTTTTTCTGACGCATCGGTCGCTGTACGTGCTGGTGCTGGACACCGGAAAGGATAGTATCGGCAACGACGATTCGACCATGAACTACTGGTTGCAGGCCGTAGAGTTGCTGGGCAATAATAGCCCCATGCTGCTGCTGCTGAACCAGAAGAACGAACGGCCATTTACTCTTGATCTGGGGCCCAAAAAAGCCCGGTTCGTCTTCCTGAAAAAAGAATTTGAAATTGACCTGAACGCTCTGATTCCGCAAACGGAAGCTTATAAGTCAGCGCAGGACAGGGCCTTTAAAACGTTTCGGGAGGATGTGGAAACGGAACTGAAACGATTACCCCTGGTTGGGTTTCCAATGCCCCGAAACTGGGTAAAAATCAGGGAAGCCCTCCAGCAGCGTAGTCTCCAGGAACCGTACATCTACCGGCAGGAGTACAGTACCCTTTGTGCCGCCCATGATGTAACGGACTACGAAAAGCAGTGCGAGTTAAGCCGTATTTTCCACGATCTGGGCGTATTTCTGCACTTTCAGGACCACGCGGCCCTGGAGGAGTTTATCATACTCCGGGATGTGTGGGCCACCGATGCGGTCTTTGCGGTGCTGGATAGCCCGGTCGTAATCAAGCAGGAAGGCCGGTTTACGGATCGTGATCTGGCATCCATCTGGACCGAAAAAGGGTACGAAGCCAGCGTACACACTAAATTGCTGGCCCTGATGAAGCAGTTTGAGTTGTGCTATCAGGTGGAGGACAGTTCGCCTCGCGCGTACATTCTGCCGGAGTTGCTGGCCGATAAACCGCCCGAGGGCTACCAGTGGATACCGCAGAACGATTTGCCGCTTCAGTACCGCTATGATTTTATGCCCAAAGGTATTCTCACGCGCTTTATCGTGCGTTTGCACCGGCACATCGCTCAGGATACAACCGGGCAGCAACTGGTCTGGAAATCGGGCATCGTCATAGCGGGTTCGGCGCTGGATTGCCCCAACACGCGGGCCGAAGTAACGGAAGCCTGGGATAGTAAACAGCTTTTGATTCGGGTGCAGGGTAAATTCCCCAAAGAGTTGATGGGAAAACTGACCCATGACCTTGATGCTATCAACAATGCCTTTTTCAAACCAGCCAGCCACGACCCCACCAGCCAGAAAAGCCGTTGGTACAAAATGATTCCCTGCACCTGCCGCACCTGCACCGATAACCCCGACAAATACTATTATGATTACAGCGAGTTGCTGGAACGGAAGGAGTACGGCAAAAACACGATTGAGTGCAAGCGCAAGCCGTTCGAGGCCATAGCCATCAACGAACTATTAGACGGCGTTTTTTCAAGAAACGCCACCAGACAAACGCAACATAGTCGTCCTGATTCAGAACGGGAACCCGTGGAAACGCGGCCAAAAAAGATTTTTATTTCGTATTCGCATAAAGATGAGTGCGAATTCAAAGATGAGATTGTGTCGCATCTGGCTTCCCTCCGCAATCAGGATTTGATTGAAAGCTGGACGGACCGGCAATTGGAGTCGGGCCAATGGGATGCGCAGATTGAGGCAGCGATGGAAGAAGCGGATATTTTCCTGCTGCTGATCACGCATAACTTTTTAGCCTCCGAATACATCAACTCCAAAGAAATCAGGACGGCCTACCGACGGTACAAAGAAGGCAAAGCGAAGATCTTCCCCGTCATTTGTGATGCCTGTAAATGGCAACTACAACCCGTCACTAAAGACGAGCGGGAGTTCAATGAGACGCTGCAGAAAGAAATGTACGTCTGGTTAGGCAAGTTTCAGGCCTTCCCCAAAGATGCCCTCCCCATCAAAAACTGGCCCAACAAGCACGACGGCTTTCTGGATGTCATCGATCAGTTGGAAAAGTATCTATAACGCGAATTGTGGCTAAGCACTCCTCTTTATCGTTACCCCTTCAGTGGGGCAGTCGGTTACGGAGGTAGCCGTAAAGCCAGGTGTTGGTAACTGCAATTATGAGGGTGACGGTCACGGCCAGAAAACCACTCACCAGCACCCGGCCACAAAAAACAGATTCCAGGCTTGACGAATGAAATCAATGAAATGTATGAATCCGGATTATAGTTTGTAATTGAGAATCAGGTTGAGTTGACTAATGTCCACCTTGTTAAACACGTATTTTTCAGCAGAATAAGCAGTACCAGCCGCCGATTTATGGAGCCAAAGCAATTATGGCTCTCGACAAAGGGCATCAATACCATCGGCAATGCTGCTGCATTGATAGTGATAGAAGGGGCTCTGACTTTTACAGGAACGGTGAATTTATAAGGCTTTGTTACGGATGCGCAACACCAGTATCCGCAGTAGTAGCAGCCAGGGCGTGAGGTGGAGCAGCAGGTCAAACCAGTCCATACCGGTCATGCCGGCGGCTCCGCCCAGCACCCATTGTATTTTACCGACCACGTGCGGTTCGGGCAAGAACGGTGCCAGGCCCAGCGTCAGGCTCACCATTGCCCACAGGCTGAGGTTGTTGAGAATCGGTTTCAGGTCGTTCATTGGCTTACTTCTTCGACAAGCTGCGGTTTAGTAATGACGCTGCCGGTTGGGGCTGGTTTTCGCCAGGGGTATACTAACTGGCTCAAAAACGTTTTAGGAAACTGCCGGATACCCTGAAATCCCAGTTTGATGTGGCTGCCTTCGTACGGCACATAAGCCGTTCGGTACAGAAAATCCCAGACGCTGAGTGTAATCCCGAAATTAACGCCGTTGTGAGCCTCCTGCGGAAGCTTTTCGGCGTGGTGCCAGAGGTGCATCTGTGGATTATTGAACACGTATTTCAGCGGGCCAATGGGCAGGTAGATGTTGGCGTGGTTCAGGTGGCCAATGGCCAGTGTAAACAGGTAAACCAGAATGAAATCCTGAATGCCAAATCCGATCATGGCCAGCGGAATGTATTCAAGCGTACGGTAGATGAACGTTTCCATCCAGTGATACCGCAGGTGCGCGGCAAAACCCATCTGCTCAACCGAGTGGTGTACTTTATGAAATTCCCACATCCACGGAGTCCGGTGTAAGAGCCGGTGAATGTGCCACTGCACAAAATCACGGACAAGAAACAGCACCAGCAACTGCGCCCAAACCGGCAACGCCCCGACCTGAATGGCTACCAGATTCGTAATGCCAAACCAGCCGAGAAAATCATTGAAGGCCTGCACGCCCACATCCGACAGGGCGTTATAGCCGATCAATGAAAACAAAAAGTAGTTGAAAAACAGGTAAAACAAATCCAGCCCGAAGTCATGCCGAAACACGGGCTGATCTTTTCGCCACGGAAACAGCAGTTCCAGCAGCCAGACGAAGGCCGAGATACCAACGAGCCAGTAAAAATAATTATGCCAGTTGGGCGATAATAGCTCATGGACGAAGTAATTCGCATAGTTGCGGTAGCCGTCGACGAGGGTGGTGATGTAGTTATGCATGGTGCCGATGAGGAAAATAATGGGTTTTATCCCTGCTCTACCTCGCCGTTGGTACGTGCGTCCAGCACAATTTTGTGGGGCGTTTGGTTCAGGAGCTTTTCAAAAGCGGGGGCCTTAACTTCGTTGACCTGCCCGGTTTGCGAGCAGGCTAACAGGACCGGAAGAAGTACTACTAATAACCAGTTTCGTGTCATGACTTTGCGGGTAGGCTCCGTTTAAAAACCTACCCGCAAAGGACGTTATTCGCCCGTTGGCAGTCCGTGACAAAAGTTACATATCCTGTCGTATAGCTCTGAAGTAAGAAAGCCTACTGGTATTCCAGCAGGCTTTCTTGGTTTCTTGAACTCATAATACCTACTGTTTTGTGGGTGTTGTTTTAATACCTAACAGGGCATACAGCGGGCAGAAACTGACAAAGCCGGTGAGTAGAAAAATGCCGGCTACTACGAGTGCAATAATACCTACTACTCCAGAAAGAATACCCGTAAAGTAAAGCACAATAGCCACCAGGGCTACAATGATCCGGATTATGCGGTCCGTACCGCTCATGTTCGTTTTCATGGCAATTTGATTGATTGGTTAGGAATTGGAAAAGGTTTTATTTCTTGATGGCAATCATCCGCACTACATGAGCGGTACCCTGATGATACGGCCCCTCGTCAAGATCCACGATCCGGTCTTCGAGCAGCGTAATGGTCAGCTCAGTGAAGGCCTGCTGAAGTTCTTCGACCGAAAACAGCATCGTTTCGTCTTTGGGCCCGCCCGATGTGTAGCGGGGCTGATTTTTGTGAAAAGCTTCCAGTATGATGTACCCGGAGGGTTTCAATGCCTGAATCAGTTTAGGAAAAAGATCGGTACGCAGGGGCGCGGGCAGATGCGTATAAAACAGGCCAATGGCATCGTACTCCTCATCAACCGGCTCAAAATCCTGACTTGACTGGGTAGTGTACTGGATGGTTACGCCCCGTTGCGCGGCCAGTTGGAGCGCTTTGTTACGCCCCTCCGCGCTGAAATCGAACGCGGTTACGTCCCAGCCGAGCTGGGCGGCATAGACGGCATTCCGGCCTTCGCCCTCGGCGGGTAGCAGCAGTTTGCCAATGGGCAGGGTATCTATTGTTTCCCGAAAAAATACGTTAGGCTGTATTCCGTAGGCAAACTCGGGTTCGGCATAGCGGCTATTCCAGTAGGCTTCCATAGTTAGTGCGTAGTGGGTTAAAATGGGTAATTCATGAGACCGCCCGACAGGTTGTAGATCGTACCGAATATTGAACGGTTAAAGTTGTTTGGTTGCTACGTAAAATCCATCATTTCCAGCCCGCTGTCCAGTCGCTCATCGAGAGCGTCCAGGATTTTGGGCGCGGGCAGAATCATATCGTTGTCACTTCCATATCTTCCGTTACAACCGGATTGCCGTTGGCTACCCACTCGTTCATGCTGCCCGAGAAGTTCTTTGCGTTCGTGAAGCCGTTGCGGGCCAGCATCGAGTAGCCAATCGTGGCCCGGTCGCCACCCTGACAATAAATAACGACGGGCCGGTCGCGGCTGATTTTATCGAGGTTTTTGTCGAGCGTACCGATAAAGACATTCTCCGCACCCTCAACATGACCGGCGTTATATTCTGCCGCGCCACGTAAATCGACAACCTGCACATCGTCGCGATTCAGGTATGTCTTGAACGTATCCAGATCAATAATGTCGCTCGTTTGTAAATCAATACCCAGCGATGTTACGTCGTCGATATAGCCCAGCATGTTGTCCAGACCAATCCGCATGAGTTTGCGGGTAAGGTCGTCAATCTGAGCGTCGGTGGCTACCAGCATGAACGGTTCATCGTAAGTCATAAACCAGCCCATCCACGTAGCAAATGCGCTGTTGCCCTGAATATTCAGACTGCCCGGCACAAAACCCTGGGCAAAGTCGGTTTTGTTGCGCGTGTCAATCAGTTTTATTCCCGTGTTCAAAGCCGTCTGCACGACATCGGCACCAAGTTTTTGTTGCGTGGGTACGCTCGTCAGCAGCGGACGGTTCACCTTGTTGAGTTTCTTCATCATGGCGAAATACCGGGGTGGCTCAGGCTGGTCGGCCAGCAGATACTGGACAAATCCCGGCTCATCATCGTCGTACTGAAAGGCCCAGTTCCGAATCGTTTCATAGCCAACGGTGCTGCTGGCAACGGCCCCAAGGGCTTTGCCACAGGCCGAACCGGCCCCGTGACCGGGCCATAGCTGAACATAACCGGGCAGGTCGCGGAAGGTCTGGAGAGACTGGTACATCTGATGCGCACCTTTTTCCTGTGTACCGATCAGACCGGCTGCTTTTTCGAGCAAATCGGGACGGCCAATATCACCTACAAAGACAAAGTCGCCGGTAAAGAGCATGACCGGCTTTTGAGTTGCGGGGGTATCGACCAGCAGAAAACTAATGCTTTCGGGCGTGTGGCCGGGCGTGTGCAAAACCGTCAGGGTGAGGTTACCCACCGTAATTACGTCACCGTTTTTCAACCCTACGTGGTCAAACTCATAGGTCCAGTCGGCACCGCCCTCGTCGGAGAGGTACATGGTGGCTCCAGTAAGGGCCGCCAACTCGCGCGACCCGGCCAGGAAGTCGGCATGGATATGGGTTTCGGCAATGTGGGTGATACGCAGCCCGTTCTGCTGAGCGATGTCGATATAGGTATCGACATCCCGTTTCGCGTCGATGACAATCGACTCGCCGGTTTTCTGGCAACCAATCAGATAACTTCCCTGTGCCAGACTCTTGTCGTATATGTGTTGAAAAAACATGGTTATAGGTGTTTTGGCTGGTTTTGTACTTTCTGGACCAAAGGTAGCCGTCCGATGGTGGCGGGTCAGTGACTTTCATCACCTATGCCTATGATGGTCAGTGTGCTGTACCAACAAAACAACGCCCGAACACCAACCCGGCTGGGCTGGTGTTCGGGCGTTGGCCGAAAGGGAAATGCGTTTTACTGATACTGAATGTACAGCGGCACCGGGTCGAGGTTCAGCACTTCTTTGGGGGTCATGATGCGGGAGCCTTTCTTGCGGAAATCGTTATCGTAGAACAGCTTGAAGCCCGTGTACTGCACGGGTTCTTTCTTGATGTAAGCCAGATACGAATCTTTCTTGAGTACTGGTGGCCCCCAGCCATCCATATCCATCACGATCTGCACGTTGGGATCGAGCTTGATGTTTTTGTAGTTCTTGACCATGCCCTGCGTAAAGCGGTGTACCACCAGTATTTTGGGGGGCAGGTTGTTCTCCTTCGATACTTTGCTCAGAAACTGGACGGCCTGATTAATATCAGCGGCATCGTAGGAACCGATTTTAGCGCCGGGCCGTGCACCCGTCACCATCGAAAACTCGGGGTCGATGCCGAGGTGTACGAAGGGCAGTTTCAGGTACTTCTCCAGGTATTTCATTTCGGGACCGAGGGGGGCGTGTCCGCGCTGAATGTCCAGAAACACCAGGGCGTTGTGTTCGTTACCCCACCGAATTACCTTCTTGATGGTCCTGTCGGACATGCGCAGCCGGTAGCCACCATCCTTACCGGGGCTGCCCTGTGCCGTAATGGCCACTAAGTGGAGGGCGGGCTGAATGGGCGTGTTAGTGGTATCGGCTTTTTCCCAGTTTTTAATTTCCTGGTCTAACCGGCGCAGCATCTCTTCTTTCTCGTATTTGCCCAGAATACCCATTTTTTTGGAGTGGGGGTTGCCGTAGTACGCAAAGATGCGGTGTTTGGGCAAAATGGCTCCGGTGGGATTATACGTCATCGAGTCGAGGGTCGAGTCGCCGGTAGAGACCGACCGTATGGCGGGCGCGGCCACGGTCTTTTCGGTGCTGTCGGCGGGTGTTGCCGCCGTAGCATCAGTGGTGATACCGCTCGTTTTGGCGGATTTTGAATCGGAGGAGCAGCCGGTTAGCTGACTGAGGGCCAGCAATGAAGCAGCGGCCAGTAATAAACGCATGTTGGAAACGAATAAAGAGCGAAAAGGCTAACTAAAAAAATAAGCGATTACAAAGGAAGTACCTTAAATCCTACCTTGCAAGTATAGATAGCCAACGGTAGAGATCTAAAGCATGAATTCGCCCAGCCCTTGCCGGATAATTGTGAACTCGTCAGTCGTAGCGTCTATAATCGTAGAGCCCACATTTCCGCCGTACCCGCCGTCGATAACGATGTCGACCAGGTTGCCAAATTTTTCATAAATCAACTCCGGGTCGGTCGAGTACTCGATGATTTCGTCTTCATCGCGAATGGAGGTGGTAATGATCGGGTTACCGAGCTCGTGGACAATCTGCCGGGGAATGTCGTTATCCGGTACGCGGATACCTACCGTCTTCTTGTTGGTATTGAGCAGTTTAGGGACGTTGGTGGTGGCATCGAGCAGGAACGTAAACGGCCCTGGTAAGAGTCGCTTCATCACTTTAAACGCCTGGTTACCCACGCGGGCGTAGTCGGCAATGTGGCTCAGGTCGTAACAGATAAACGAAAAGTCGTTCTTGTTGGGCTTGATGCCTTTGATGCGGGCCACGCGTTCGACGGCACGGGCGTTGTGGATGTCGCAGCCCATGCCATACACGGTATCGGTTGGGTAGATAATGACAGCCCCGTCGCGCAGAGCCTTCACAACCTGCCCAATCCGGCGCGGGTCCGGTTGTTTGGCATACAATTTGATGAACTCGGCGGTCATGTTTTTTCAGGTAGGCAGTTATTGATGAACAGTAGTCAGGGCTATTCTGTTTGCTGCAAACTGCTCACTGTTTACCGACAACGGTAAGCTGCTAACTGCCCGCTGTGGAACGATACCGGCGGTAGAGACCGTTGACGGGCAGGCGAAACCGGCTCAGCAACAGCACAAATGTTGTCAGTGTACCCGGCTGCTCGATGTGCGTCAGTAACTGACCAAACTGCCGGGCTAGACCATACTGCTTCGTATAATACGACTTACGAATAAACCGACGAATGCGCCCGGCCAGCGTCTGGTACTCGTCGTTGGTGAGGCAGGAATCATAGGCTTTCTGACAAACCGCCAGCGACGATTGTAGTAAGATATTGTGCGGTAGTACAACCCGCGCCGAGAGCGAGCCGGGTACACTCCGTTTCAGTGTAAGTACCTCGTCCAGATACCCGTAGTGGTATTTCCGCGACGAACGGACCCAAAAATCGAAGTCTTCATACGCCAGCGTTTCGTCGTAGCCACCGAGTTCCAGCAGCACATCGCGACGCATCATCATGGTAGGCGTGCAGATGAAGTAAGACTCCAGTACGTTCCGAAACACGTTACCCGATGGGACGTTGATTTGCGCACGCCCCTGATCGTCAACGGCGTAGTGTGTACGCAGGTGCGAACCCCGTACGTCAATGTAGGCCGCATTGGAGAAGACAACGGCGTAAGGGCCGGATAACTCTTCGAACAGCGCAACTTGTTTTCTGATCCGATTCGGCAGGAGTACATCATCGGCAGAGAGGTCAATGACGTACCGCCCACCCGCCCGGGCCAGTCCCTGATTAAAGGCCGGGTTCAATCCCAGATTCTGTAAATTCTGAATGAACTGAATGGCCGGATGACTATCCAGAAATGTGCTGATCCGTTTGGCTGTGTCATCCGTGCTGGCGTTGTCAATCACAATCAACTCAACATTGGGGTAGTTCTGGTTAATGACTGACTGAATGGCCTCTTCAATAAAGTCCTGGTGGTTGTAGGCAGTACAGATAACGCTGACCCAGGGCATGATCCGATTCAGGAACGGACTCATAGGCAACAGGTTCGATTGGCCGGTAACAGAAATCATACAGAAGCGGATGGGCTGCGCTGTGTGCATCAGCAATGATAGGAACAGGTTTTGCTGTAGCTACACAAAATTACAAACACGTCACCATCCAACGTCCATATTCTTTAGTGAACGGAAAAATGTGATGGTCGGTCAGGATATCTGTTAAAATTGGCACGGTTTTTAGGATGAATACTGCGAACTGATTGCAGACGAATGCCAGCAGTGGCCCATGTCTCAACTGGTGCTATTACATTTATGGGTTAGGGTTCACAAACGTCACTTCATGTATTGGAGGTGGCGTTTGTTGTTTTTTGGTCCACACCGGGGTGTTCATTGCTTTCGAGATTAAACAGGGCTACGTTCATTTCAAAGCCCAGAATCAACAGCAGTGAAATCAGGTTGATCCAAATCATCAGCGCAATTAGTGTGCCAATCGAACCGTATAACTTGTTGTATGACCCGAAGTTGGATACGTAATACGAGAAACCGAGCGTGGTTAGTACAATCAGTACCGACGCCGTGACGGAGCCGGGATTCACGAATTTCCACTTCATGTCGATGTCCGGCCCAAAGCGGTAAATGACTGATATCGCTGCCACAAACACCGCAAACACGAGCAGGTACCGCGCAATAGCCAGCAGATTGACGACCAGTACGTTGTTTAGAATGCCGAACTTTAGTAGGTACTCGCTGACCACCCCGCCCACAATCAGGACTACGATAGCCAGAATCAGAGCAATGGCCAGCGTAAAGGTCAGCCCGACTGCAATACCCCGCACCTTAAAAAAGCTTCGATTGTCTTGAGATTCGTGCGACGAATTAAAGGCGTTCATCAGGGCCACCAGCCCGCTCGTGGCCGAAAAGAGAGCCAGCAAAAAGCCCAGCGACAATATCCCGCTACGAGGTTGACTGATGATGTCGAGAATAGTTGTTTTAACCATCGAGAACGTGTCGCCGGGCAGAACGCGCCCTAAAAAGCTCATGATACGCTCCTGAAGGTTGTTGATGGGAATGTACGGAATGAGCGTGAAGAGGAAAATAACCGTGGGAAAAACGGCCAGAATCAGGCTGTACGATACCGATGCCGCCCGTTCGCTGGTGTCGTTGTCGGTAATCCTGGTCGTTATTTTTTTTAAAAACTCGTACCAGGTTGCCTTTGAGTGGAAGGGGTGATGGTCACGCAGCCAGATACGGGTACCGCGCAGCGCATTGAAGCTCATTAATTTGTCGAACATATGAAACAGGGGGTGTGAGGGAGTAAGGTGCAAAAGATATAGGGACAGGTCCGTTCACTTACTTTACACCGTACTTCCTATACCTTTCTGTCCCCCTCTTTTAACTTACTCCACAAAGAAAGGTTTGGCCAGTTCAATGAGGTCAGCGGGGGCGGGTTGGGGGCGTCCGGTAGTGGCAGAAATAAATACGAGCGTTGTCTGGCCGGTGTTGAGCAGTTGCCCATCCTGATTGAAAACCTCGTAGCTGAACAGCAACCGGGTACTGGGCAGTTGCGGAATCGTGACCCGGACCGTAAGGAGATCATCGTAGCGGGCGGGGCGGATAAACCGGCACGAAAGGTCATATACGGGCATCTGAATGCCGCGCGCTTCGAGGTCTTTGTAGTGCAGGCCCAAGTGCCTCAGGCTCTCTACACGCCCAATTTCATAGAACCGGGCGTAGTTGCCATAATAGACAATGCCCATTTGATCGGTATCGTAATACCGGACCCGAATGCCCGTAACGTCGTGGATGTACATTGTCAGTAAACAGTTACCAGTAAGTATTGGCTGAGAGTTCTTTCATGGGCATTCTCGTGAGGACATAGGTTGAAAGTAATGAAAAGCGGGACTGGATAATCAGCTAAATTGCGCTTTATATTCGTTCGACACAATGCAAACGCAGCAGCTTAGTATCAACACCGACCTTGAAGTCAAGATTGAAGGCAACAAGATTTATGCTCCTCTCAAAAGCAAGTGGCTAACCGCTACACCTGAAGAACAGGTGAGACAAAACTATATTGCTATTCTGGTTAACCAGTATGGCTTCGCGTTACAGCAGATGGACCAAGAGGTAAAGGTTAGTAACTCACAGAGAGGGCAAGGTAAAGCAAGAGCCGATGTAGTAATCTACAGAAGCGAAGAAGACAGAAAAAATAAGAAGAAAGCCATAGTGGTCGTGGAATGTAAGGCTCAAAATGTCAACGTCCGCCAAGAAGATTATTTTCAGGGCTACAACTATGCTCGATGGGCGCATGCTGATTTCTTTGTAACGACTAATGAGAAGGAAACCAAGTTCTTCAAGGTTGTTGAAGAACATACGGAGCGTTTTGATGAGATAGTTGAGCTACCAACAGCCAAAGATTTTAGTAGTGATAAAAAAATACAAGAACTCCTGACAAAAACAAAGGAGTTTACTCGCGATGAGTTTTCCAAGCTACTCATCAAATGCCATAATATTATCCGTAACAACGATAAGCTGTCGCCTGAAGCTGCATTTGATGAAATATCGAAAATTCTTTTTATGAAGATTAGGTATGAGCGACAGCAGAGCGTATCACAAGCCAAATTTTCAGAAAAAAGGTTTGTTGAATTAAAAAACGCCGATCTGGACATACGTGGTAAAAATCCTGCTATTCCATTTTACCAGTACCTGTTCGAACAAACAAAAACTGCGTTCGCCGATGATGATTTGTTTGATCCAAACGATAGTTTAAGGATTCGCGAAAACTCATTCTTACAAATCGTCCGGGAACTTGAGAAGTACAATCTGTCCGACACCTCAGATGACATTAAAGGTATTGCGTTTGAAGAGTTTTTAGGGCGTACGTTCAGGGGCGAGTTAGGTCAATTTTTTACGCCCCGTACCATTGTCGATTACATGGCCGATGTGCTTGACCCGCAGGAGGGCGAGATTATCTGCGACCCCTGTTGCGGGTCAGGTGGCTTTTTGATCAAGGCGTTTGAGTACGTTCGCGACAAAATTGAGCGGCACGTTCAGGCGGTTAAAGAAGAAATCAAGAAAGAATTCTACACCGACGAGTACGACAAGCTATCCGATAAGGAACAGGCGGTTATTGACCAGCAAGTGCAGAAACATTTCGATGCCCTTAATGAAGAACTCAATCTGAACAATACCAATGGTCGGCTTCGGCGGCTATCGTATGATTGCATCTTTGGGACCGATGCCAACCCACGTATGGCACGCACCGCCAAGATGAACATGATTATGCACGGCGACGGCCACGGCGGGGTGCATCACCACGACGGGTTGCTGAACGTAAACGGTATTTTTGACGGGCGGTTTGACGTTATTCTGACCAATCCGCCGTTTGGGGCAAGAGTCGAAAAATCGTTGCATGTTACGGCTAATGATTTACCCTCTGTTGCCAAAATTGACCTTTACAACAAACGGTATGATAACTACGAGGAAGTAGCCGTAAATCAGCTTCGTGACCATATTGATAAGCCGATACTCGATTTGTTTACGGTGGGACAATACTCCGGCCTGACCGAAGTGCTGTTTATGGAACGCTGCATAAACCTGCTCAAGCCGGGCGGACGAATGGGCGTTGTATTGCCCGAAGGCGTTCTGAATAACTCGGCTCTACAGCGGATTCGCGAACTGTTTGAAAGCCGTGCCAAGCTTATCAATATCACAAGTATTCCACAAGACGTATTCATTGCATCGGGGGCCACCGTAAAGCCGTCGCTGGTGTTTCTGCGTAAATTTACCGACGATGAAGCCGCCAAGTACTCCAACATCGTAGCGGAGGAAACGAGCCGCGTCAACGACATCTACGCTACGCAACTGGCCGATCTGGACAAGGAGTATGCAGCGAAACGGGCCGACCTGAAACTTATCAAAGACAAGGCCGGTGTAAAGACTCTCGACAAAGAGCACCACGACACACGCCGGGTTATCGAAGATCAGGTAATCGAAGAAGTCAAACAGGCCGTGAAAACGCGCTTCAACTACCCAATACCAATGGTGGAGGTTGAAAAAGCGGGGATTTCAAGCACAGGTGCCAAAATAGAAAACGAACTCGAAGACGTTGCCAAAGAGTACCGTACGTACCGGCTGGCCAATAAACTATGGGACAACAAATACCAGGGCGTTGAATACGTCATTCCCGACAGTGGCGAACTATCGAGGATTTTAATGGGCGAAGAGCTGCCCGTTTACCAAACGGCCCGCCGAATCAGTGCCGAAAATTTTATTTAAGTCTGCCCGGTAAAACCGCATCCGCGCAGACTGATTCATGGCGGTATTTAAAAATTATTCATTTCTCGGCGTTGGTCAACTGGAGTGTCCGGTATACGCTCGAAAGCCAATTCTCATTCCGTCCTGAATTTGATCTTGTACGTATTGGGTCGCTCATCAAGCGGTCGAAACGCGAAGTTATTGTTCAGGATAATACGATCTATAAACGGGTAACAATTCGCACGAATGGTAAAGGCGTTACCGTTCGAGATCAGGAAACTGGCCGGAACATTGGTACGAAACGCCAGTTTCTGGCGACCGAAGGACAGTTTCTAATGTCCAAGATAGATGCTCGAAACGGGGCTATGGGGATCGCTCCGGCTGAAATAGATGGTGCCATTATTACAGCAGATTTCTTAGCGTTTGACATTAACGAGAAATTAGTAAATTCTTATTTTTTCTGGCTACTTTCTACGACGAAGCAGTTCATTTCATTCTGCCAGAGCTGTAGTAGCGGCACAACTAATCGGCAACGTTTGGATGAACAATTGTTTCTTGAACTTAGAATCCCTCTGCCTATCCGTTTTTTACAAGAAATACTGGTCGTTAAATACAAGGATAATTTATCTCAGGCGGGTCTTTACGAAATAGAAGCGCAACAGTTAGAAGCGTACACTGAGGTACGTTTAATGCAAGAGCTAGGGCTTGTCTTGCAAAAGATGACTGTAAGAAAGGGCTGGCAACTAATTGATTTTATTGACCTAAGTAGGTGGAGTTTACAAGCTGTCTTAAAAGACATGGCTCGCTCTACACGTACAAGTCACTATCCAGTTAAACGGTTGGGACAGTTGTGTGAAAGTAGGAGTGGAGGAACACCTAATAAGTCAAATTCATCATTTTGGCACGGTGTAATCCCTTGGGTATCACCAAAAGATATGAAGGTTGACTTTATCGAAAAGACTGAAGACTACATAACAGAACAGGCTATTGAGAAATCAGCAGCTCCACTGTTAGCTCCTAATCATTTGCTATTCGTAGTAAGAAGTGGAATCTTACGACATACTGTTCCAGTTGCTATAAATCTCGTACCTGTTTCTATCAATCAGGATATGCGGGCTTTCAGACTCATAGATTCAAATGTCAAGCTCGATTATTTGCTTTTGTATCTGAAATATTTTCAACATGACTTGTTGGAGACAGTCAAAACCAGTACCACCGTCGAGAGTATCGACTCAGAAAGGCTTAATAGTGTAGAAATTCCGTTGCCGCCTTTAGCAGTTCAAGAACGGATAATTGACACTCTTAACGAGATGAAATCCCGTACGCAAACGTTACGTGCCAATGCCGCGACTCTGCGGCAAAACGCGCTTGTTGCTTTTGAGCAGGCTATTTTCACGACAGCATCCGTAAACTGACACGCTCATGATTTATCTGCAACGGTTGGTACTTCGCCAAAATAAGGTCATCCAGGATTTAACACTCGATTTCAACGGCTTAAAGCCGATGACGGTTCTAATTGGCGAAAACGGTTCAGGCAAAACAACGGTACTCGAATCACTCACCGCAATTTTTGCCGCTCTATATCAACTTGTCGATGGACATAAAGTAACCGCACCAGCATTCGACTTTGAGTTGACGTATTTAATCAAGACGGAAGAACTTATTGAAGAAACGTCAATGAGCCGGTCAGATAAAACGAACTTTGTTGAAGTAATTGTATCAGGTGAACGCAATGTCGTTGCTTCCATCAAAACCATCGTCGGTGATAATGCTAACCGTCCACTCACTAAAGACTTGCTGCCAAATCTGGTTATCTATTATCCTGGTTCGTCGGACACCTTATTACATACATACCAACGATTTGAACAGAATAGTTTAGACAGGCTACGGTCTAAGCCAAGTAATTCTGTTGATGCGTTTTCCCGAATCAAGGAGTTTCCAATATTTTACTATCAAAACCAACATTTTGATATGCTCTTGGCTACTCTGCTTGCCTTTGAATACGGTGATGTTCCTCAATTTTTGACAAATAACTTGAACATTAGTCTTATAAATAATTCATCGATAGGCCTGTATATAAAACCCAAGCAGTTTAAAAAAGATGTTGGCATCAATGAGTTTTGGGGAAGCGAAGGCGAAGTACTTCGTTTTTTGAACTTCATTCGGGAACATGCCGATTATGAAATACTAAACAAAAAAGGAGTAGCCAATAATAGGCTGTCATTTTTTTTTACTCAACAGGGATGGTATCAACTGCGTGAACAATATGTAGATGAAAAGAGTCTGTTTCTAATGCTTAATATGTTAGATGCTTCTAATTTATTAGGGGGCTTTAACATCGCACTCAGAAGAAACGGCAATCTTTTTCCTCATTTCTTCTTAAGTGAGGGCGAACGGCAACGGATTATAATAAAAGGATTAGCCGAATTACTCTTTAGCGATCATACGCTGTTTCTGCTTGACGAGCCGAATGTATTTATGCATCCCAGTTGGCAAAACAACTTCATGGAGGAGCTAAGCGAATATACTAATCGGGCTAACTTCATCATCACGACGCATTCACCGATAATTTTGTCAAGCATCAAAGACGGCCATTTAATACGCATGTATGCCGGGCAAGGCGAACCAATCGTAGGGCATTATTACGGTCGGCAGTACAGCGATAATTTGGAAGATTTTATGGGGACACCGTCCCGTATCGCTGCTGTCTCGGAAGAACTGAGAATCCTGTTCGATATGATAGACAATGAGCAGTACAGCGATGCAACGAGTAAGCTCAAGGAGCTACAGAAAAAGTACGGATCAGATGACTCAGACCTGATTCGTGCTCAAGCTATGTTGAACTTCTATCAGTAGCCTATCCATGCGTTATATTAAAAAAGGGCAGGAACCCAAAAGTTGGATGGCTCATAAATCAACTCCTAATGCTACTTACTACGGAGCTAATACAGATAAATTACGATTAGCACTTATCAAGGAACAAGGCTACTTATGTGGCTATTGCATGAGACGCATAAGCGTTGATGTTGGAGCCGTGACCACCACGCGAATAGAACACATCAAGTGCCAAAAGGTGAGTGGCAGGGAAGACACGAGCCGAAGTTTAGATTATAATAACATGATTTTGTGCTGCGATGGGGCAGAAAATCTAGGTGAGAAGAACCACCAATGTGATGTTTTAAAACGTGACGATGACTTAACTTTCAGTCCCCTCAATACAAATATCACATCTCTATTTTCATACACTGGAGACGGTAGAATGAAAGCCTATGAAAAAGAAATTCAGACACAAATTGGTAGTGACACTAACGAAAAGGAAAAAGGCATTCTTAATCTAAATAATTTTAACCTAAAGCGGGCACGAAAGGAAGTCTTGAGCGTTTTGCACGCTTATCTTGACAAGAAGGGCTGGACTACGTCTGTCCTAAAACAGACTAAAAAGGAGTGGTTTGAATTAGACAAGGAGGGTAAATACAAAGAATTCAGTCAAGTTGTTTTATACTTCCTCGACAAGAAAATACGGCAATTACCCCGTTGATAATTGAACTCCTCACTTCATAATCCTGCGCCTGGTGAGTTCCTGCTGGTAGAGCCGGGTGTTGATGAGGTGTTGGCCAGGGTTTTGGAGAAGGCGTGGTAGCCGGTGAATTTGATGAAAAAGTGCCGAAACCGGATTAATCTGACGCTGGGCTGACAATGTAAATGACGGGGTCGAAAATGAGCAGATCGCCGTCGGCATCGACCAGTACGTTCTGATCGTGCAGGTCATCGACAAACAAATTCAGGGCTGTGCTGACGTAGTTGTCTTCGTACCGGCGGGTAAACCCCAGGCGATTCATCTCGGCTTCAACCTCGCTGCGGTCTGCCCCGCGAACGGCCTGGAAGGCCAGCTGCGACACCACCGGGCGGAGTTGGGGCGGCTCGTTGTTTTCCGGCACCCACATCAGGCCCAGAAACGTGTACGCTGTGTCAGGAAAGAGCCAGTTGTGTAGTAGCAACCGCTCAAAATATTCCAGATAGCTGGTATGAAAGGCCAGATTGTTACGCTTGTAGTAGGTGCCATCCACCTGAAAAATCTGGTGTTCACCCCCCTCGGCGTTGCCGAACGCAAACCATTGTTGCGTAAAAGCAGCCGCATCCAGCAACAAACCGGTAGCGCCGGCCCAGCCTGATAGAGCCTCGGCTTCGAGCAACATGATTTTTTCGCTCAGTCGCCAGAGGTCACGGCTTTCCGGCTGGAGGATTGGGCTATTCGCTTCATTTGCTCCATGGATTCTTCGGACGACATTGGTCGCTGTTTGGAGACTTTTTTGACCAGTCGCTCGTTCCGCGCCTTGTGGTAATCGTTCAAATCGGCGGTCGGTGTCTCGGTAGTTGGGGTCGTTTTCATCGGCATCGTGGGGGTTCATGAATGTACCTCTTAAACGGGTGTGGTCAGTTTTTTGTGCAATAGCATTGTCAGGCGGCCAATACTACACAAAACTGCCCATTGAAACAGTCCGCTACTTCATAATTTTCCGCTTCGTCAGTTCCTGCTGGTAGAGACGGGCGTTGGCGAGGTGTTCGGCGAGGGTTTTGGAGAAGGTATGGTAGCCGTTGAATTTGGCATCGACCACAAAAAACAGGTAATCGTGCTGCTCGGCGTTCAGCACGGCATCGATGGTGGCGGGGGAGGGGAGATTGATGGGGCCGGGCGGTAAACCAGCGTACCGGTACGTATTATAGGGCGAATCAACCGAAAGCTGACGGGTCAGTAAACGCCGGATGCCGAAGTCGCGCAGGGCGAAAATGACGGTGGGATCGGCTTCGAGTTTGATGCCACGCTTAATCCGGTTCAGATAGACACCCGCTACGCGCGGCTGCTCGTCACGTTTGTTGGTTTCAGCGGCTACGATAGATGCCAGTACCTGAACCTGCACCTGGCTCATTCCCAGGGCTTTGGCTTTGGCCTGACGTTCGGGCGTCCAGAATTTTTTGTATTCGGTAGCCATCCGCTCCAGAAAGGCATCGGGCTTGATGGTCCAGAAAATCTGGTACGTATTCGGCAGAAACATCGTCACAATAGTCGTGGTGTCGAACCCGTATTTCTGCGTTACGGCGGGGTCGTTGAGTCGTTGGGCGAGAGCATCGGCACCAAAGACAAACTTGCCGCCCACGCGCTCAATGAGGTCACTCTTCTGACGCATACTGTTGAAGGTCAGCGTCAGCGGGTCTTCGCTGCCGCTGCGCAGTTTTACCAGAGCCGCCCGGTTGCTCATCCGGGGCGTAATCTCGTAACGACCCACCTTTACCAGATCGGGATATTTCATCAGCTTGGCCAGAAACCGGAACGACACCTCGTCATTCAGTACGTCGTTTTTCTTGAGCGTGTCCACCACCGACTCGAACGTGGAGCCGGGCGGAATGAGTAGGGCAAAGGATTTGTCGCCTTCCTGCGTTTGTAAATTCGGGCTTCGGTAAATCTGCCAGAAGTAAAAAGTAAACGTCGTCAGCAGGATCGAGACGGTGAGGAACAGGCCAATTTGAAGGTTACGCGACATATATAAGGTAAAATGCTCCGGCAAATTTACGGCAAAACTCATCAGAACCTGTCGTCTCCGGGATGAACGGTGTATGGGGTTACGTGTTATTCTCCGGGTAATTTATCAACGGGCGGCTGCATCAGCTTATTCAGAAATTTCGTATATTTAACGGTACGTTTCAACGCCGGTTTATCTCGCGAATGCATCAGCAACTTTCCCTGTTCAGGCGCCTGGGGGCAGCATCGCCCGGTTGGCTGCTCGTGTGCCTGCTGCTGGGCGCGGTGCCGGGAAACGCGCAGAACCTGATACCAAACGGGGGGTTTGAAGCGTATCGAAACTGTCCCAGACAGAGTAATCAACTCGAAGAAGCCCTGCCCTGGTACAACCCCACCCGCGCCACCCCTGACTTTTACAACCTGTGTAATCCGGCTTTCCGGTCGGCCCTGCCCGCCCATACCGGACAGGGTATGGCGGGTTTGTTCTTTGATCGGGACTGGGCCGAGTATTTCGCTGTTAAACTAACCGCTCCTCTCAAAGCGAACTCGTGCTACTACTTTTCGATGTATATCACGACCGACGCGCCCGGGAAGTACATTGCCGGTACCATTGGCGCGGGGTTTACGCCCCAGCCGGTAGAGAGTACCAACTCGCTGCTGCTGCCCGTTCGCCCGCAAATTCTGGACCGACAAACAGGTCGGCGACCCCGCCTGACCTGGGAACGCATCGACGGCGTGTTTGAAGCTGTGGGTAACGAACAGTACGCGCTGATCGGCAGTTTTAATACGCTACCTGCCTTTCTGGGATTTTACGACATTTTTATCGACGATATTTCGCTCGTTCCTGTCAAACTTGACCTCGGTGCCGATACCACACTCTGTGGCCGCCAAAGTACACTCAAACTCGACGCTACCACGCCGGGAGCTACCGAGTATCGCTGGGACGATGGCAGTACGCAGCCCACCCGGCTCGTGACCCGCCCCGGCCTGTATTCGGTAACGGCCATTACGTCCTGCAAAACCTTTACCGACGCCATTAAGGTTGACTACGCGCTCGATTTCGATCTGGGCCGTGATACCACTTTGTGCCGGGGACAAACGCTCACACTGCGTGTACCAAACGCCCCCGGAGCGTCGTATCGCTGGCAGGACGGCAGTGTCCAAAACACCCTGACTGTGCGCGGGCCGGGTCAGTATCGGGTAGCGGTTAAACAGGCCACCTGTATCGTTACGGATAGTATCCAGGCCCGCTTTATTCTGCCACCCACGCTGGAACTCGGCCCCGACCGCGACCTGTGCGGAGCCGAAACGGTCACGATCGAACCGGTGGTAGCTGAGGGGACATTCTTCTGGCAGGACCAGTTTACAGATCTTCAGCGGCTCGTCAGTCAGTCGGGCGTATTTCGGGCGGGCGTGCGTAACGACTGCGCCACCGTGCTGGATTCGGTACGCATCAGCTATGGAGCCTGCGACTGCGTACTATACGCGCCCACGGCTTTTTCGCCCAATAATGACGGCCTGAACGATGTGTTTCTGGCCTACGGCTGTGGCGACATGACCATTACGTCGATGGTCGTTTTTGACCGCTGGGGCGAGGTGATTTTTCAGACTCAGACCCCTCCGTTTCAGTGGGACGGCTTTTACCAGCGTAAACGCTGCGACCCGGGTGTGTACGCCTGGCGGGTTGATTACCTGCTTAAACAGGGCGACAGCCAGATCCGTAACCGTGAGCAGGGATCGCTCATACTGCTGCGCTGAATACCCTGAAGGCCCTGTTTCACCGGAAAAAGGCGTAAATTTGGGCGAACATAAACCGCTTTGTTTTGGTCGTTCGTCTGTTTTCGCTACCCCGCTCTGCCGATGGTTCAGCGCTGTTTACCCTCTCGTTCTGGCTGCTCTGTCTGAGTAACTTCCTGTTCTCAGCCAGCTTCTCGATGATGATTCCCGAATTGCCTGCTTACCTCACCAACATGGGCGGGCGCGAGTACGTTGGGTTGATTATCGCCCTGTTTACGCTCACGGCGGGAGTTTCGCGTCCGTTTAGCGGTAAAATCACTGATACGGTGGGGCGGGTGCCGGTCATGGCATTTGGCTCACTGGTCTGTTTCATCTGCGGGTTTCTCTATCCGTATCTGATTACGGTGGGGGGCTTCCTGACGCTCCGGCTCGTGCATGGCTTCTCGACCGGTACCAAACCTACCGCTACGGCTGCCTACGTGGCTGACGTAGTGCCCGCCACCCGCCGGGGTGAAGCGATGGGTATGCTCGGTTTATTTACGGCGATGGGTATGTCGCTTGGTCCGGCCATCGGAAGCTGGCTGGCTACCGACTTTTCGATGAACATCATGTTCTGGACCTCGTCGGCATTCGCGTTGCTCTCCATCGGTATCCTGCTCCGAATGCCCGAAACACTGGCGCAGCCGCAACGTTTTCGGTGGTCGTTGCTGCGGCTCAAAAAAGACGAGATTTTCGACCGGGCCGCCATTCCGCCGTTCATTGTACTGGGGCTGCAATCGTTCAGCTACGGTGTGGTGCTGACCCTGATCTCAACGCTCAGCACGAACCTCGGCATTGCCAACAAAGGCCTGTTCTTCACGGTCTATACGCTGGCCTCGCTGGCCATCCGGCTGCTGTTCAGCCGGACTTCGGACCGGCACGGTCGGGTACCAGTCCTGATCTGGTCAACGGCCCTGCTGGCGGTATCGGTAGGTTTGCTGATGGTGGCGCATAACCAGTTAATTTTCTGGATGGCGGCCCTGCTTTACGGGGCGGCTTCGGGTATGAACTCACCCACCGTGCAGGCCTGGACTGCTGACCTGGCCGACGAAAGAACGCGGGGTAGGGCCATGTCTACCATGTATATCGCGCTGGAAGCAGGTATTGGGCTGGGTGCGCTGGGTTCGGGCTGGCTACTCAATCACGTACCGGGCAGCGCGAGTCTGTCGGCTTCATTTGGGCTGAGTGCGGTACTGGCTCTGGTGGCGGTGGGGTATCTAATCTGGTTTGGACGCGGCCAGTCAGTACGCACCGTGTGATACCTGCTGTACCCAATGGATAAACTATCACCAAAAAAGCCGCTCATCTGTGAAGATAAACGGCTTTTTTTCGAGGACTTTGTGTGACCACGGGGGGACTCGAACCCCCATACCTTGTGAGCACCACCCCCTCAAGATGGCGTGTCTACCAGTTTCACCACGTGGCCATATACTACTGCAATACCGGGCTTGCCGTTTGTTGCGGGTGCAAAGGTAATTAGTTAAGCTTTGTTTGCAAATCGACATCCCAAAAGTTTCGCCTATTTTAGGCAATCAATGGGGTTTTTGGCCTTTTTTTTGTACTTTTATCCATCCAAATAAACTGTAATCGCCTACCCAACATGGCATTAGAATTAGTCGGTAAACTCGTAAAAATTTTACCCGAAGTAACGGGACAGGGTAAGAACGGCCCCTGGAATAAACAGGAATTTGTACTCGAAACGCTCGATACACAATACCCGAAAAAAGTATGCATGACCGCCTGGGGCGATAAAGCCGGTGACCTGAAGCAGTTTGCCGATGGTGACATGATTAAAGCTACGTTCAGCCCCGAATCCCGCGAATACAACGAACGCTGGTATACCGAACTGCGGGCGTACCGCATCGAAACCGGCGACGGTGCTTCGACGGCTAATGAGGGTGGGGGATATGCCGCTCCGGCCAGCCGCCCAGCTTCAGCACCAGCTGCGCAACGCCCGGCTCAGCCGAGCCAGCCCGCCGGTATGCCATTCAATACTACGTTTGAAGACGACAGCAACGACCTGCCGTTCTGATAATGCACTGTATGCCAAACGGGAGCGAACGAGCAGATACTGTTCATTCGCTCCCGTCTTTTGTTTGTACGGACTACGCTCTACTCTGCATTCAGTATTTGCCGATGCGCCTGTTTATATCCATAGTAGTTGGCTTGCTGCTGCCCGGATGGGTGTCGGGACAGACTGCCTTGCTGAGCAGGGCTGATTCTCTCTTTGCAGCTGGTAATCAGGCAGAAGCTGTCCCGCTGTACGAGCAGGTCATGGCAGGTGGATACGCCCCTACCGATGCCATGCTGCTGAAACTGGCCAGTGCCAACGAACGGCAAAACAACGCCCCCCGGCTGCTGTATTATCTTCAGCTTTATTTTGATCATCATCCCGATGATGCGGTTCTGCGTAAGATGAGCGAGGTAGCGCAGGCCAATAATCTGACCGGGTATGAGATTGACGACCTGAACTACTTTTATCTGTTCTATCGAAAATACAACCTGTACGTTTTTCTGTTTCTTTTCATACCAGCGGGGTATGGATTCGGTGTTGTCTTGCTCAAAAGACGGCGACAGCAGGGGATTTCGGGTAGGCAAAAAGGAACCTTTATCGCGTACCTTTTCCTGCTCCTTATATTCATTAACCTGCCGCAACGTATACAAATGGGCATTACAAGTGGAGATCGCGTACTGTTGCGGGTAAAACCATCGGGGGCGGCATCAGTAGCCGAAATTGTGGGGCGGGGTAATAAAATGAACATCTTCGGTACTAAAGATATTTATCTGCGCGTACTCTGGCGTAACCAGATTTATTACGTCCGGCGCGACGAAGTATGGGTTATCTGAGTGAGTTCCTGACCGCAGGAGCATAAGAAAGGCATACCACCAGTGAGTATGCCTTTCTTATGCTCCTGAATGCGTTTGGGTCTAATTGACCCGCAGTTTCTGACCGGGCCGGATGCGTCCCCGCGACGAGAGGTGATTTTTGCGGAGTAACGTCGAAACTGACATCCCGTAGCGGCTGGCAATGCTCGATACCGTTTCGCCCGGCCGGACGCGGTGTAATACTGTTCGTTTGAGATGTGGCTTGTGCGCCCCCTCACCCGACGACGCCCGCCCACCCCGCAGGTAATCCCAGACGTTGCTCGTGAGTAGAAAATGGTCGGAGTTGATGGTGTTTTCAGGAAACGAGTAGATGTTGAGCGGGCTGAACGGATTGCCCTCAAAGCGGGTCTCGAAGTGCAGGTGCGGTCCTGAACTACGGCCCGTACTGCCGCCCAGCCCAAGCTGATCGCCTGCTTTCACCAGCTGCCCCTGTTCTACGGTCTGCTTGGACATATGTCCGTAGAGAGTCTCCAGGCCATTATAATGCCTGACCAGTACAAAACGACCGTAGCCGTTACCGTCCCAGCCTACAACGCGTACGATACCATCAAAAGAAGAGTAAATTGGATCGCCGGTTTCCAGGTCGAGGTCAGTGCCGGTATGCCAGCGGCCCCAGCGGTAGCCAAAATTGGAGGTCATTTTCCCCTCCGTCAGCGGAGCCGACCAGTAGTGATTGGCTGGGGGGTCATAGAGTTTAATGTCGATGGCTTCCTCAAATTGAAGCGGATCGATGCCATAGGGGTCAATGGTACGGGAGTCCCAGACGGCGTAGTAATCGGCAATCTTGACCCATTCGCTGCCTACCAGTACCGAGTCAATGACTTCAACAACACTGGTTTCGCCCTGATCGATTTGACTGGTGTCTTCGCTGACAACGGGATTTAAAGCTTTTGCAGGTTCAAATTGCGAGTTGAAGCGGAGTGGCGTAGGTTCCTGATCGTATGGTGTCTCGGTCTGCCTGATTTTATCAACCACCGGCCCACTGGGCGTTGTCTGCGTTTTGGGAGTAATTTTTAGGTTATTCTTGAATCGTCCGCGCTCCTGGGCGGTTGCCGTTCCGGTCAGGCCAAGGCATCCAGCGGCCAGGAGCCAATAAACAACGGTTTTTCTCATTATAATTCGGTCTGCGGTTCCGGTATTCAGCCCACCGTAATCCGTGAACTGAATACCGGAACCGGATTAAAGTACGAGTTCCTGATTCTGCACTTCGAGTGTGACTAAGTAGCGTTCAGCATCCAGAGCCGCCATGCAGCCCGTGCCAGCGGCCGTAACGGCCTGCCGGTAGATGTTGTCCTGAGCATCGCCACACGCGAAGACGCCGGGTATGTTGGTGCGGGTACTCCCTTTTTCGGTCAGAATGTAGCCATTCTCGTCCCGGTCGAGGTAATTTCCAAAAATGTCGGTGTTGGGTTTGTGACCAATAGCCACGAAAAAACCGGTTACGTCCAGCGTTCGCTGTTCGTCGGTAACGCTGTTCTTTACCAGAACGCCCGATACCTCGTCATCGCCGAGGACTTCCAGCGTTTCGGTGTTAAACAGAATCTCAATGTTCGGGGCTGTTTTTACGCGGTGCTGCATGAATTTCGACGCCCGCATTTCGTCGCGCCGAACCAGCATATAGACCTTCCGGCAGAGATTAGCCAGATAACTCGCTTCTTCGGCGGCTGTGTCGCCCGCGCCTACGATGGCTACGTCCTGCCCCCGGAAAAAGAACCCGTCGCACACGGCACAGGCCGAAACGCCCCGCCCATTAAGCCGCATCTCGGAGGGCAACCCCAGCCATTTGGCCGATGCTCCGGTCGAGATCAGGACGGCATCGGCGGTGATTTCGATTTTGTCATCCACCATCACACGATGGGGCCGGTCGTGGGCGGGCTGCTCCGTAAATTCGACGCCCGTAACCATGCCGTAGCGAATGTCCGTGCCAAACCGGCGGGCCTGTGCTTCGAGGTCCTGCATCATCTGCGGCCCCTGCACCCCGTCGGGGTAGCCGGGAAAATTGTCAACTTCGGTCGTGATCGTCAATTGACCGCCGGGCTGCGCACCCTGATACAATACGGGGTTCATACCCGCACGGGCAGCATAAATAGCGGCTGTATATCCGGCGGGGCCGGAACCTATAATCAGGCACTTGATGTGTTCGGGAGTCATCGCAAAATAAAGCAATATGTTGTCAGTAAGAACGAATCAGCTATCTGCCGATCCATTTCATATACAGTCAACATACGCAAAATTGGAAAAAATTCCGCTGGGATGCAAAGTGTAGTCTGTCGGTCTGGTTGGGCAACTACAACACCTTCCATTCGATGCGCCGGTTCTGGCGTCGGTTGTCGTCGCTGGTGTTTGGTACGAGCGGGCGGGTTTCACCAAAGCCGGTAGCGCGGATGCGGGTGGGAGCAATGCCCGTCTGAATCAGGTAGGAGGCCACCGTCTGCGCCCGCTTCTGCGAGAGCGTCAGGTTGGCGGCTGCCTCGCCGGTATCGTCGGTATGGCCTGATACCTCGATGGACAGGGCCGGATTTGCCTTCAGAAAGCCCGTAAGCCGGTCGAGTTCGGTGCGCGATTTGTTGGCCAGGTCATAGCGACCCAACTCGAAAAACAGGTTGTTGAGTGTTTCTCTGGCCGTAGTACCCGTTACCGCTGGTTCGAGCGGTACGCTCAGAGTCATGGCCGCTCCGGTTGCCTGCCCAGTTTTAACCGGCTGTGTAAAATCGAAGGATAAGCTCTTGAACAGATAACCCGGCGTGGTGACGTAGAGCGCGAACTCGCCCGCGCTGGGCAGCACAATAGCGTACTGCCCGGTTTGGGCGTCGGCCTGTACGTGCGATACGGTCTGGTTGGTTTTCAGGTCGATCAGTTCGACGGTGGCGGGCAGGGGCTTTTTCGTTTTCGCATCGGCAATGATGCCCTTGAGCAGACTAACTGGCTTGACCCGCTCGCGCAGGGATTCGGGCAGATCGAACGCGTATAGCCGCGACTGCTGCGAAACGCCGTCTTTCTGCTCCTCGAACGAATAGTACGCCCGTTTGCCACTGGCCGACACAAACAGCGACGCCTGATCTTCGGACGTGTTGATAGGATAGCCCAGATTCGTGGGCAGTGACCAGACCGACCCACTATCGACCCCGACTCGGACACTGGCGTTCAGGTCCGAGACGAACAGATCATAGCCACCCAGACCCAGGTGCCCGTCGGACGCAAAAAACAGCGTCTGCCCATTGGGGTGGATAAACGGCGAGGCTTCGTTCTGACCTGTATTGACTGGACTGCCGAGGTTGACGGGTTCCTGCCACGTATTGTCGGCGTCGAGGTCGCTGCGCCAGATGTCACGCCGGCCTTTGCCACCGGGCCGGTCCGAGACGAAATACAGCCGTCGGCCATCGGCAGAGAGGGCGGGCTGGCTTTCGTAAAAGCGGGTGTTGACCTGCGGGCCGAGGTTATCGGGTGCAGACCAGTCATTGCCGGTTTTGCGGCTCACGTACAGGTCGCAGCTTCCAAAGCCCCGGCGTCCCTGACAGGCCGTAAAGACCAGCATTCGCCCGTCGGCAGATAAACTGGCCGTGCCTTCGTTGCCGTTGGTGTTGATATTGGGCGAGAGCGACACCGGGGGCGACCAGCTTTCGCCGTTGAACGTAGCGATCATCAGATCTTCGTCGCCTTCGGGCTTTAGGGCTGTAAAGACCAGCGTCTGCTCATCGGCGGTCAGGACCGGGAAATACTGTGATGGCGTCGTTTGCAGCACGGGTGAAACGGGGCGGGGGTCTACCGTTTGTGGATGCTGGAGCGCGTCCTGCCCAAATTTCGCCGTTTCAATCTGCCGCGCAATCCGTTTGCTCTGCGCCGACTGGGGCGCAAAGCGCGTCTGATATTTCTCTAAATAGGGGAGTGCGTCGGCGTAGCGACCCATTCTTAGGAGAATCGTACTAATTGACTGATACGCCCCGCCCGAAGCGGGGCTTTCGGGCTGGAGCTTTAGTACGTTCTGAAACGCATTAAGAGCGGGTTCGTACCGGCGGCTGAACTCGAATAACTGACCCAGTTTCAGATGCGCATCGGCGTAGTCGGGGGCTTCCTTGATGGCCTGTTCCATAAATGGAATGGCCTCGTTTACCCGCCGTTCGCTGAATAGCTTGACTGACTGTTCGTACAGATTTTTGGCTTT
This sequence comes from Spirosoma sp., assembly GCA_014377625.1. Lineage (GTDB taxonomy): Bacteria > Bacteroidota > Bacteroidia > Cytophagales > Spirosomataceae > Spirosoma. Next base: position 1,864 of record JACMPG010000118.1, on the reverse strand, counting down.
TTGGGATTGGGCGGGGCAGTTATCAGTTATCAGTAAACAGTAAACAGTTATCAAACCGCAAAAAAAACGAAGCGTTGATACTGATAACTGATAACTGATAACTGATAACTGCCTCAGGGAATATCCAGAAACTTGTGCGTTTGTAGCGAAAGCTGCCATTGCGGATGGTCTTTAACGTACTCAACGATGCGGGGCAGCATTTCATTGGAACGACCCCACTCGGTTTGTAAAAAGAGTTTGCAGGTAGGCCGCAGGTGGGCAACAAAGGACTCGGCAAAGGCGAAATCGCTCTGATTATAGATGATGACCTTCAGTTCGTCGGCCCGCTGGTAGATGTCAGGATTAGGCTTTTTGAATTTCTTCGGCGAAAAGCAAATCCAGTCCCACGACCCCGTTACGGCCCGGCACACGCCCGACGTTTCGATATTGGTTTGAAATCCTGCCGTTTGCAACGCACTGGTCAGGCTGGTGAGGTCGTGCATGAGTGGCTCACCGCCCGTAATAACCGCCAGCCGACCGGGGTACTGCACGGCCCCCGACACGATGGCATCAACGGTATGATGCGGGTGGGCGTTCACGTCCCACGATTCTTTCACGTCGCACCAGTGGCAGCCCACGTCGCAGCCGCCGAGCCGGATAAAATAAGCCGCCCGGCCCGTGTGGGTGCCTTCGCCCTGGAGCGTATAAAACGCTTCCATCACGGGCAGGGTAGTGGTTTGTATCGTTGGTTGTTGCTGTTCAGAAACCATACGCAAAGATACGAAGAACGGGCGCGTGTGAGCAGACCTAAAAGGTTTTAGAAACCTTTTAGGTCTTAATCGGAATGGGCTACTTTTGCGCTCATGCTCTACCGCATTGCCCACTTTTTGAACCGCCCACTGTCGGGTGATTTCAGTTTTCAGACCCAACTCATTGCCGCCCTGCGAAGCGGGTTGGTGGTGTTTGGGGTGATGCTGCTCTTTACCGGTTCGCAGGTCACGACCGACCGGCCCGCGTGGTTTGTGCCGGGTCGAAAGTTCCGCTATCCCGATATCATGGTTGCGCCCATTGACGATAATGAAGATACGCATGTTGTCCACAATGCCGTATTAACGGTGGAGGTGATCGGGGGTTGACCATGACACCAAGTTTCACGAATACATCGGGATGCCGTCGGTGGAGTGCTATGTGATTGTGTCGCAGGAGGAGCCGCTCGTGGAGGTGTATCAGCGTACCGGCACCAAATGGGAATATGCGTACTATGCCGATCTCGCCGATTCGTTTGTTGTTGACGCCCTCGGCATTACCCTGCGCGTGGCCGACGTTTACGAAGGCGTATTTGACTGACTTTAGAGCATTCAGCCGCTTACTCCTGCTGCATCCCGGGCTGATCCCGGACGGTGAATCCGAAGATATCGGGGCGGGCGTAGTGACCCATTACGTCGAAATCCAGCTTGCTGGCCACAGTCTGCGCCAAATCAAGCTCAGCCATGACGGCACCGGCCTCGCCAAACAGCGGCCCGGCCAGCACCTCACCCATCGGCGACACAATAACACTGCCCCCGCTGCACAATACGCCCGGCTCATCAAGTACCAGCTTCTGGTAGGGTTCTGGATACATGGCCTTCGTGAAAAACTGGTTGCAGCCCAGCACAAAACAGCGGCCTTCCAGTGCAATGTGCCGAAGGGTGGCCGTCCAGCTTTCGCGCGAGTCGGCGGTGGGGGCGAGGTAGAGTTCAACGCCCTGCTGGTACATGGCCATGCGGGCCAGGGGCATGTAGTTTTCCCAGCAGATCAGCCCACCCAATTTGCCAATCTCCGTCTGAAAACTCACCAGCGAGTCGCCCGCGGCTTCGGCCCAGATGAGCCGTTCGGTACCGGTGGG
>JACMPG010000117.1 GCA_014377625.1 Spirosoma sp. | reverse complement strand
TTATTGACATAAGCAGTTACTCGGATCTGTTCACGAATCCAATTGCAGCAATCTACACCCCTTTCTCTTTTATTCTGACTTATGAAGTCTATCTACTGGTTTATTATCTGCCTAAATCCACAACAACCTACATTGGTAAGCAATACGAAATTATTACGCTGATTTTGATACGAAGGGCGTTTAAAGATCTGGCTAATCTGAAGTTTACGGCAAACTGGTTTACCGTGCGCGATGATCTTCAGTTTACATATGATATTGGGGCTACATTAATTCTTTTCTTCCTGATTTTTGTGTTTTACAAACTCAGTGAACGGAGAATTAAAACAGAACAGAAAACACCCTCGTCCAACGATACATTGCAATTTATCAAAGTCAAAAAGATCATGGCTACCCTTTTGATACCGGTACTGGTAGCGTTAGCTATATATAGTTTTGGACACTGGGTGTACGAAAACTTCATCTCGATCAGTCTCGCAGTCAACACCATCAAGGACATTAACAAAATATTTTTCGACGAGTTTTTCACTGTACTCATCCTCACTGATGTTTTGCTGCTGCTGATTTCATTTTTACAAACCGACAAATTCAGTACAGTCATTCGCAATTCAGGGTTTATTATTTCAACTATCCTGCTAAAATTATCCTTTTCGATTGATGGTTTGCTGAACACGTTTCTAATTGTAGTTGCCGTTCTGTTCGGTGTTGCTATTTTGGCAATTCATAACCGATACAATACCATTGTTGTACCCGAAGAAGAATAAGGTAATTATGAGCCCTAGCCGTCAATTTACCAGAGTCTGTTTGGATTGGTTTCTCAAGGTCGGCAGTGCTACAGGAATCCAGGACTGGCGTGTCGACAAATTACCCGTACGGCTGCCTCAACTAATTCTTTCTCCTGCCGTATGTGTTAGCTACTCAAACACGTGAGTCGGCGTTCCTACGTCTCCCGCCCGGCGGTTTCTTCCAGTCTTGCTTCGTCTTTTGCGATCTGCTTACGCTGTTTACGATTTTCGCGGGCGAAGACATCCATCAGAACGATGAAATAAGAGATGAGCAGCGGCCCGATAACCAGGCCCAAAATGCCGAAGATGGGTACGCCCAGCACAATGCCAGCCAGTGTTACGAGCGGGTGAATGTCTCCCATGCGTTTGGCCAGCGCAATACGCAGCAGGTTATCGATATTGATGATGACAATAAGGCCAACCAGTAAGATGCCAACGCCATCGCTGGTGTCGCCCTGCGAGAGTTTAATGAGACTCGCCGGACCCCAGACAAGTGGGGTTCCCAAAACGGGGATAAATGCCATAAAAAAGCCAATCACACCCCAGAACGGCGCGTCGGGTACGTTGAAAATCCAGAGCGTCCCCCCCGTCAGAACGCCCTGTACGGCACAGACTAGCACCTGCCCAATTACGTTGGCATTGACGTTATTCTTCAGCGAATCACGTAACTCGTGCTGCGTATCCTTGTTAAACGGCAGGTATTTCTGAAGCCCTTTCTGAAACCCTTCCTGTTGCACAAACATGAAGTAAAGCGTAAAAAACATCAGGCCGATGATGACGATAAAGTCCAGTGCCCCGCCCGCCAGAGACGGTAAAATCCGGCTGGCATATCCCGCGCTCTGCTGCACGATCTTCTGGATATTCTGCGGATTAGTGATCTTGAAACCGGTTAGTTCTTCACCCCTGTGAATCAGATTCAGAATATCGTCGGCGTTCTGGCTGTAGTACTGAATGCGCCCGATGAGCATCAGGCTCAGCGTAAGAAACGGCACGATGATGACAACCAGCGAAAAAATAATCAACAATGACGTAACGAGTGTTCGGTTCCAGTGTCGTTTGTACACCAGATTCTCGAACCACGGCCGCAGCACTACGTAGAGAATGCCCGCGCCGAGAAAGGCCGATATGTAGCCGCTGAGTCCGAAAATGATGAAGCCCGCAATAATCAGCAAACTTGAAATTAGTAAAACGCGCTGCTGCTCGGAAGTGTAAATAGTGGTCATTTGGTAGGCATTAAAGAGTCATTGGTGGCCATTAAGCGTCATTTCATTGTCCTTCAGACGAATGAGGAATCTCAGGACTTCTTTTGTACGTCGGTTAGTAAGGACTGTAATACTCCCTTCGTCGGAATGACAAAAGAAGAATTATAGCCTACCAAATGACGCAAATCAAATGACTATATTGATGGCAAATTGTTTTATCAGCACTCAGTCGCGCTTAGGGCCAGCCCGGCCTGGGAGGTTTCTTTGTAGCGTTTGGACATATCACGGCCCGTTGCTTTCATGACCTTAATAACCGCATCGAGCGATATTTTCTGAAATGACGCCCTACCCGCCGTGGCCAGCAAATAAGCGTTGTACGCTTTGGCCGCACCCATAGCATTACGTTCAATGCACGGAATCTGCACGTAGCCACCAATAGGGTCGCAGGTCATACCGAGGTGGTGTTCTATGCCGATTTCAGCGGCTGCTTCAATGGTTTCGATAGCACCGGCGGGCTGGGCGCAGCGGGTCAGGAAAGCCGCCCCCATGGCCGAAGCCGTACCAATTTCGCCCATGCAACCCATCTCGGCCCCCGAAATACTGGCGTTGTGCTTCACCAGAAAACCAATAACAGCAGCCGCCCACAACCCCGACCGAAGTGTGGCGGGGCTGTAATGAAAATGGCGCTTGGCTAAGTAGGTTAGCCCCGGAATCACCCCCGACGCGCCCGACGTAGGAGCCGTAACCACAATGCCTCCTGCGGCATTTTCTTCCGAAGCCGCCAGACAATACGCATTCAGAAACAGCAGAAAACTGTCCGACGAATTGGCCAGACTCTTAGCCTGCCCGTACAGCAGCGGGGCTTTACGGCTTAGTTTAATTGTTCCCGGCAAAACACCTTTGTTACGCAGCCCCCGCCGAACGGCCCGGTGCATAAACGCCAGCAAATCATCGAGCCGGGCGTTTATTTCGGCGCGGGTGCTACCGGTCAGGGCCATTTCGTTGGCCATCAGCAGGGCGTCGAGCGTCAGGTGGTGCTGTATGAGTTGCACCTTCAGCTCAGCCATAGTACTGTACGGGTACGGTACCGACTGCGCCGACGGGTCGGGTTCGGGTTCGCCTTTTCGCAGGATAAACCCGCCCCCAACGGAGTAGTATTCTTCTTCGGCCAGCGTCTCATTACCGGCCATCAGCCTCAGCACCATTGTGTTGGCGTAGGGAGATTCGTAGCGTTTACGCTCAAAATGGATGTGCTCCGGTCCCAGCAAAACGGTTTGGTTACCCACCGGCACAGGGTATCGTTCTGCCGGGTCTTTCAGCAGATTAGTCAGGGCAACGGGGTCGGTGGTTTCGGGTTGCCAGCCCAGTAGTCCGGCCACAACGGCCCGGTCAGTACCGTGTCCTTTGCCCGTCGCGCTCAGCGAACCATACAGATATACGTGCAGCGAATCGGCGCGTTGCTGCTCCGGTTCGGTCAGTTGGCCCACGCGCTGCCGAAAGTCAAAAGCGGCCTTCATCGGTCCGATGGTGTGCGAACTCGACGGCCCCGGCCCGACTTTGAACAGGTCGAAGACGGAGGTGGTAATGGGCGTAGTCATGTTGATGAGAAAATTTGTAAACCTATCTCCTGTCTAAACCCCGAATCTGCGCTAAATACTCGGTGGGTAAGAGAATACGTTGCACAACAGACCGCAGACCAAACGCGCTCAGGAACTTGTACAGGCCCATAGTCCGGGCCAAAAGCGGCTTTTGGGGCAGGTCGAGTCGTTGGCGCACTACGTCCGGCACCAGCACCGCCTGCGCCTGCCGGAGCAGATTATACCGCCAGCCACCAAGCTGCTCGCGGTAGCGTTGAAACAGTTTATCGGTGTATTCGCTACGGATCAGATCGCGGTCGAGATGCTGTTGTCGGTCCGTTTTCCAGTCGGCATAGCTATCGGGCAAGTTGGGCGAGTCCACGCCGGAGACGTTCATGCCCACGCCTACGTTCCGAAAAACGGCATACAGTTCGTCGCGTTCGGGGTTGGTGAGCGGGCGGTGCAGGGTTTCGTAGGCCCGTTCCGAGTAGTCGATCAGCATATACAGCACATCTCGGTAGGCCCAGCCGGGGATACGCTCCCCGCGCTTTTGCTCAACTGTACCGTGAATGGCTCCCATCCGGGCTATTGCCTGCCGCGCTGCCGCATCGGGCAAAAACACGATGTCCTGCGCGTAGCGAACCGTCGAGAACAGCCGGGCAATAGGATCGGCGGGGAGTTTACCGGTAAAAAAGAGCCAGTCCACAGCGCGGTTCAGGGCAAATTCAGCCGCCGATCCCGCAAAAACCAGCAAAATTACGTCGGCATCGCCCCAGATTTCGCGGACAACGGAGCCGGGTTTAACGAAGTAGGTCATGGAAAACGGGGGTAAGGTTTTCCTTCACATCGCTAAGACAACGAATTCGACGCGCCGGTTCTTTCGTTTATTGGCTTCCGAATCGTTGGGGGCTGCCGGGCGATTGTCACCGTATCCGGCGGAGCGGAGCCGGTCTTCGGCAATACCCTGCCGGACAAGGTAAGACGAAATGATCTTGGCGCGGTTTTCAGACAGGGCCTGATTCAGTCGCCGGTCGCCGACGTTATCGGTATGGCCCGCAATTTCGATTTTTAACGTCGGCATAGTTTGCAGCGTTTTGGCGAGTTTGTCCAGCTGCGGAAACGACTGCGCCCGCAACACGTAGCTGCTCTGATCGAAATACACATCGTCGAGACGGAACGTCTGATTCACGGCAAGGTTCCGAAATACGCTATCGGCGCTGGGCGTCGCTTTTTCGAGCTGTACAGCATACCCATAGCCTTTAGCCGAACAGGTATCACAATCGACCAGCATAACGAGTTCGCTTTCGTAATAGCCCGGCGAGGTCGCAACGACGTAGAGTGTATCGGTTTGTTTCAGCGTCAGATCGAAGCTTTTTCCGGGCTGGCTGTTACCTTCCCATTTGGTTTTGGCAAACACCGCCCGCACCGTGAATCTGGCAGGCAGCTCAGCCGCCGTCTGCTCATCGACCGCCGTTAGCGAGAACAGGGTAGATATCGTTTCTTTGGTTGGCGGTTTCTGAGCGGAAACGGTTTGACCAATCAGAACGCAAAAAAGGAGCAGAAGGCATCGCATAGAATCAGAAGAAGATTTACCCAGGCACCTGCAAATAAAATGCCGTAATGCCGGACACCCGGCAGAAAGTGAATGACTGTGGTTTTTCTGTCTGTTCAGATACTCCGAATTACGGAAATATTCATTGATTAGGGTTGATAACAACGTACCGGATTCGCTGCCGTTTCCAGGTGTAGGTGATGTGAACGAGTCCATCGGCGGTCTGGATCACGGCGGGGTACGAGTACTCGCCGGGTTCGTTTTCAAGCACAGCGAGGGTATTCCAGTGGATACCATCGGGCGAAATAGCCGCGTGGAGGGGCGTGCGTGGTCCACCAAACTTACCCGGTATGGGCGGGGTAGGATTGTAAATCAGCACCTGCCGACCGTCGGCCAGCGTAACGGCGTCGGTGCCGGAGTTAGGATTGGGCAGGGTGGTAGGTTGTAGGGATGACCAGGTATTGCCCCCATCATTTGACCAGGTTTGCAGAATGAAGCCGCTTTTCTGGCTGCGGCAAAGTGCCTGTAGCTTTCCGTCAGGATGAAACAGTACGCTCGGCTGAATGGCTCCGTCGTCAACACCACTGTTGATGGGTTCGGTACGGGTCCAGGTTTTGCCCCAGTCGGTGGTTCGCTCAAAGTGTACCCGCCAGTTCTGGTCTTCCGAACTGCTCGGACAGAGCAAAACGCCTGAAGGTAACAACACCGGCTTATTTTTGACTGGCCCGGCAATACCGTCTGGCAGTCGCTCGGCGGCTGACCAGGTATGCCCCCCGTCGGCTGATCGTTTCAGCATACCCCACCAGGTTGACGGACTGGGGCCGACCTTATAAAATAACAGCAGATTACCGTTGGGAATTTGATACAGGACCGGATTCCAGCACGGCAGCCGCTTGCCGGGGCCATCCTGCTCGCCTGATTCGGCGGGCAAACCGGTAGCTACCTCAACGGGTGGTGTCCAGCGACCTCCCATATGGTGGCTCACCCAGATACCTACATCGGGATTACGCTCACGGGTACCGCCAAACCAGGCGGCTATAATGCCCTGGCCTGTCTCTGCCAGCGTTGAGGCATGACATTCCGGAAAGGGAGCCTGTTCATAAATCCATTCGCGCTGAAGCGTTGGCGTAATAGGCTGGGCAAAAACGGAACAAACCGTTCCCAGCAGAATAATGGCGAAAAGTATGGGCAGTGTTTTCATACCCTAAACATACGCGAAGGCTGGTAACTTATCTCATAGCACAGGGCATGGTTATGAGATAAACGCCGGCTCAGTCACTTAAAACCAATAGCACGTTGGAGGGCCTGCTGCTGATTTTGACTCCTCACCACCAACTGCTTACCTGTTCGCCCTGGTTTTTTGCCGGACCAGTCTGCCCGAAGCCGCAAAAATTTCCGTACTTTTATATCCCGTAACGCTTCCAATTACACTTTGCACCATGGCGACTACGGAACTCAAATCTGCTAAATATATCTTCGTCACCGGTGGGGTGACGTCCTCGCTCGGTAAGGGCATTATCGCTTCTTCGCTGGCCAAACTCCTCCAGTCGCGCGGGCTGTCGGTAACGATCCAGAAGTTCGATCCGTACATTAACATCGACCCCGGTACGCTCAATCCCTACGAACACGGCGAGTGCTACGTAACCGACGACGGAGCCGAAACTGACCTTGATCTCGGACACTACGAACGCTTTCTGAACCGGCCCACCTCGCAGGCCAACAACATCACCACCGGGCGTATCTACAACAACGTCATCACCCGCGAGCGCAGGGGCGACTTTCTCGGTAAAACCGTGCAGGTCATCCCGCACATTACCGACGAAATCAAGCGTAATTTCCGGCTTCAGGACAACGGCGATTACGACATCATCATCACCGAAATTGGCGGCTGCGTGGGTGACATCGAATCGCTGCCGTTTGTGGAGGCCGTGCGGCAACTCAAGTTTGAACTTGGCGAACACGATACACTCGTCATTCACCTCACGCTGATACCCTATCTGAAATCGGCGGGCGAGCTAAAAACCAAGCCCACGCAGCACTCGGTCAGAATGCTGCTGGAAAACGGCGTACAGCCCGACATCATCGTCTGCCGCACCGAACACCCGCTGCCGATGGACATTCGCAAGAAGATCGCGCTCTTCTGTAATGTGCAGGTCAACTCGGTCATTGAAGCCATTGACGCCGAAACCATTTACGACGTGCCGTTGCTGATGCAAAAAGAGCGGCTCGATCAGCGGGCGTTGTACATGCTTGACATCTACAATGACAAAGATGCCGATCTGGACGCCTGGAAGTCGTTTCTGGGGCGACTCAAGAACCCCGGCAATGATGTACGTATTGGGCTGGTGGGTAAGTACGTCGAACTGAAAGATGCCTACAAATCCATTGCCGAAGCGTTCATTCATGCCGGAGCCGAAAACGAGTGCAAGGTGAAACTGGAGTGGATTCAGTCCGAAACGCTGGTCAACGAACACCACTGTAGGGAAACCCTGCGCGAACTGGACGGTATTCTGGTAGCTCCCGGCTTTGGCGAACGCGGCATTGACGGTAAGATCAACGCCGTGCGGTTTGCGCGTGAGAATGGCATTCCGTTCCTTGGTATCTGCCTTGGTATGCAGATGGCCGTGATCGAATACGCCCGGAACGTAATGGGTATCGAACATGCGCACTCGACCGAGATGGAGCCAAACACCGACGCGCCGGTTATCAGCATGATGGAAGACCAGAAAAAGGTGGTCGATATGGGCGGCACCATGCGTTTAGGAGCCTATACCTGCAAAATCAAGCGGGATTCGCTGGCGCACAACATTTACGGAAAAACCCAGATCAGCGAACGCCACCGCCACCGTTACGAATTCAACAACGACTATCTCAACGCCTTTGAGCGGGCCGGGCTGCGGGCCACGGGTATCAACCCTGATACCGGGCTGGTCGAAATTGTGGAGTTAAACAACCATCCCTGGTACGTGGGCGTGCAGTTTCATCCTGAGCTGAAGAGTACCGTAAAACAGCCGCATCCGCTCTTTGTCAGTTTTGTGAAGGCCGCCCTGACGTATAGTCAGCAGGAACGCCGGTCTGAGGTGGTACAGACCGCTCATGTAGAAGCCGCCGAAGCGGTTGATTAAGCGGCCCGATTGGCGTAATTTTGCAAAAAATAGTTGATAGTCGTTAGTCAATGAGTCGTTAGTCATGGCCCCATCAAACTAATGACTCATTGACCAACGATTACTGACTTAAAAACTGAATGGATCGCAATCAACTTATTGGCATCGTACTGATCATGGCCATGCTGGTCGGCTATCAGCTGCTGGTACCAAAACCTGCTCCCGAAGCAGAACAGGCTGGTAAAAAACCGGCTCAAACCTCCCAGCCCACTGCCACATTCGGCACAGCGGACAACCCAAAGAACACATCGGCAGTGGCCAGCGTATCTGCCGTCGACTCGGCAGCAGCCCGCGCCAAATTCGGCGATTTTGCCGCCCTGACCACCGGCAACGAACGCGATGTAGTCATCGAGAACAAAGACATTAAAGTTACCTTCAGTACGGCGGGTGGCCGGGTAAAGGAGGTAGTCCTGAAAGATTACAAAACGTATCAGCAGAAACCGCTCGTGCTGGTCGATGCCCAAAACAGCATCACCCGGCTCGAGCTGCCCACCAACCGCGGCATCGTTGACCTGCACCGCTTATACTACCAGACCGACGCTCAGAGCGGCACAGTAAGCGGTGGTCCCCAGACCATTACGTTCCGGGCTGAGGTAGCTCCGGGGCAGTCGGTAGAGCAGGTGTATACCATTCCTGCCGAGGGTTACGTGCTGAACTACAACCTGAAACTGAACGGGCTCAACAACACGGTAGGTAACGACAACATCCGGTTTTTCTGGCAGGACCAGATGCAGCAGTACGAGAACGACCTGGCCAACTGCCGCCGGTCCGCTACCGTCAACTACTTTACTGCTGACGAGAATTTTGACCACCTAAAAGAAACCGAAGCCAGCGACGAGGAAACTATCAGCCAGCCAGTACAGTGGTTCACGTTCAAGCACAAGTATTTTCTGGCCGGATTCATTGCCGATAACAGCCCGCTACAACGCGCCGATTTCAAATCATTAACACCGGAGAAAGACAGCAGCTTCGTCAAAACCAGCGTGGCCGACGTTATGCTGCCGATGGCTGACGTAAAAGCAGGCAAGGGCGCGTATAAGTTTTACTACGGCCCCAACGATTTTCAGTTGCTGGGCAGTGTAGCTCCCGAATTTGACCGGAACGTCTATCTCGGCTACTCAGTGCTGAAGCCTATCAACAAGTACTTCTTCGTGCCGGTGTTCAACTTTCTGGAGAAGTTCATCTCGAACTACGGCCTGCTGATTATTGTGCTGGTGGTTTTCGTGAAGTTAATTCTGACGCCCCTGACCTACAAATCGTACATCAGCATGGCCAAGATGCGGGTGTTGGCCCCGGAAATAGAAGCCATCAAGGCCCGCGTTGGCGATGACATGTCCAAGCAGCAGTCTGAGCAGATGAAACTGTATCAGGAAGTGGGCGTAAGTCCGCTGAGCGGCTGTATTCCGGTGGTGGCTACCATGCCCATTCTTTTCTCGCTGTTCATGCTGTTTCCGAACCTGATTGAATTGCGGCAGAAACCGTTTTTATGGGCCAACGACCTTTCAACCTACGACGCCTTCATCACATTTCCGGCTATCCCGTTCATTGGCAGCCACCTGAGTTTATTCACCGTGCTGATGACGGCTTCGTCTATTGCGTTTGCGTATTTCAACAACCAGACTACGCCTACGCAGCCAGGACCGGTGAACATGAAAGCCCTGAGCTACGTGTTTCCGCTGATGTTCATGTTCGTACTGAACTCCTATCCGGCGGGTCTGACATTCTATTATTTCGTTTCCAACATCGTGACCATCGGGCAGCAGCAGCTCATCCGGCGGTTTGTAGACGAAGATAAAATCAAGGCCGTACTGAACGAGAACCGAAAAAAGATAGCGTCGGGCGAGGTAAAGAAGCCGGGTGGTTTTCAGGCCATGCTACAGAAGCAGCTCGCAGCTGCCGAAGAAGCCCGTAAACAGGCCGATACCAGGCGTCAGCCCAAACCAAAGAAATCGTAAGTATAATTATTTTGTCATGCTGAGGAACGAAGCATCTCTTTGTAGCAGCAAAACGATCTCTATAAAGAGATGCTTCGTTCCTCAGCATGACAAAATAATTGTACCCCATAATTTACCCCAATGAATATCAACTTACCGGGTCACTTCATTCTTCTGCTCCTGCTGGTTTGGTTAACTGGCTCGCCGGTTTGGGCGCAGGGAGATGCTACACGTCGATACCTCGATGCAGTTGGTATGGTAAAACGGGGTCAGTATGAACCCGCCAAACAAACGCTGAACGATATCATTCAGCGGGGTGGTACGCTGGCTCCGTATGCGCATTATTACTACGCCCTGGCCACCTTCCGCCAGCGCAATTTCGATGCGTCTCGACTGATGCTGAAGCAGTTGATGTCGCGTTTTTCCGATTGGCGCAAGATTGACGACGCGTATTACCTCTATGCCGCCAACGCGATGGAACTGGGCCGCTACGACGATGGTCTGAGTACACTTCAACGTATTGGCGATCCTAACCTGGGTAAAGATGTGGCCAAACTTGAGCAGTATTTCATGAGTCGCATCCGCGACCTGGATAAACTCAAGCAACTCAATGGCGAGTTTCCCGAAAACCGGTCCGTGGCTCTTACCCTGATCGATCAGCTTCAGCGGAGTGGTGGTAAAGAAGATCTGCAACTCTCCGACCGGCTCACCAATCGGTTTGGAGTGCCCACGCCGGCCTCTTCCCCGTCAGCAACGCCCAATCCGACCCAATCCAGTTCAACATCTGCGCAAAAGACAAGCCCGGCGAATCGCTCTGGCCGGCCCACCCGCCCGAAAAATACCTATAACGTGGCCCTGATGCTACCGTTTCGGCTGGATGCGTTCGACAGCGACCGCCGGATGTTAAGTAGTCAATACGTGTATGATCTGTATAATGGCATGAAAATGGCACAGGCAAAGCTCTACTCAGAAGGTATTGCGCTGAACCTGCTGGCATACGATGTCGAGAACGATCCCAATAAAACCCTCGAACTTATCAACAGCCCGGCTTTTTCGCAGACTGACCTGATCGTTGGTCCGCTCTACGCCGAACCCAACCGAATTGCATCGGCTTACGCCAACCAAAATAATGTACTTCTACTAAACCCCATTGCTACCGGTGGTGATCTGATTGCCGATCAGCCCATGTCTTTTCTGGCGCAGCCGTCGCTGGAGCGGCAGGCTACCGGAGTTGCCGAATTTATGCAGTCGAAAGGCGAGCCGGGTAATAAACGGGCGGCCGTCTATTTCGGTGAGTCGCGCAAGGATTCGTCGCTGGCTTTGCTGTACAGTAACGAACTGAAACGGCGCAAATTTCAGGTGGTCGATTTCCAGAAGCTAACGGGTTCAGCTTTGTCGATGGCGGAGCAGATGATGCCGGTAACTACCCGTTCCACTGCATCTGTCACGGCCACCGGCAGCGCATCGTCCCCGCCCGTTTCGCTGAATCACATTTTCCTGGCCAGCAACAACGACGAAGACGGTCCTAAACTGCTCGATGCGCTTAGCCATCGGCACGTATCGGGGCCGGTAGTAGCGTCGGGGTCGGCGTTCAACTACTTTAAAAATTCGGCATCGACATTTACCCGACGCAATCTGTATCTGCTGTATCCGGAATTTATTGATACCTCGCGCCCGATAGTCGAAACGTTTGAGGCCGATTACTTAGCCACCCGAAATACAATTCCGTCGATTTTTGCAATGGAGGGATACGACATGCTGCTCTTTTTTGGTCGGCAACTGGCCCGCACCGGGGGGAAACTAACCAGCCGGTCTGGTTTCCGGTCCGACACGGATGACTACCTGCTGTCGGGTTTTGACTATACCGAGGGTAACGACAATCAGGTTGTACCCATCGTTAAATACGAAGACAGACGATTCACGAAAATCAACTAAAAATAGTCAACAGGTGTAATAGGTGTAGGGGTTACTGCTGACGAACCATTCGTCGTTACCCCTACACCTATTACACCTGGTATCCCTATTATGACAACGAGCGAACAACTTTTTGAGCAAGCACAACAGCTAATACCGGGCGGAGTGAACTCGCCGGTACGGGCATTTCGATCAGTAGGCGGCACTCCGTTGTTCATTAAATCAGCAAAGGGACCGTATATCTACGACGAAGACGGGCGGCAGTATATCGAACTCATCAACTCGTGGGGGCCAATGATTCTGGGGCACGCCTTCGAGCCGGTAGAACGGGCCGTGCGCGAGGCCATTCAGCACTCATTTTCGTTTGGCGCGCCCACCCGTAAAGAGGTGGAGATAGCCGAACTGATTATCAGCATGGTACCATCTGTAGAGATGGTCAGGATGGTTAACTCCGGCACCGAAGCCACCATGTCGGCCATTCGGGTGGCGCGGGGCTTTACGGGTCGCGAGAAAATGATCAAGTTCGAAGGCTGCTACCACGGTCACGGCGATGCGTTTCTGATTGCGGCTGGCAGCGGGGCCATGACCATGGGCATTCCCGACTCGCCGGGCGTTACGAAAGCCACCGCATCTAATACGCTCACGGCCCCGTACAACGATTTGGCAGCAGTAGAAGCCCTTTTAGATAATAACCACAATCAGGTAGCCGCCGTCATTCTGGAACCGGTGGTGGGCAATATGGGCTGCGTCTTGCCCGAACCCGGCTTTTTGCAGGGCGTCCGCGATTTATGTACCAAACATGGCGTTGTCCTGATTTTCGACGAGGTGATGACCGGCTTCCGGCTGGCCAAAGGTGGGGCGCAGGAACGCTTCGGCGTCACGCCCGACATGACCACCATGGGCAAGATTATTGGGGGCGGTATGCCGGTTGGTGCATATGGCGGTCGTCGGGAAATTATGAATATGGTAGCTCCTGCCGGGCCGGTATATCAGGCCGGTACTCTGTCAGGCAACCCCATCGCCATGTCGGCGGGCCTGGCCGTACTGCACCACCTCAACGACCACCCCGAGGTCTATACCCGACTGGACGAAATCGGCGACAAGCTGCGTGCGGGCTTTCAGAATAGCCTGGTGAAGCTGGGAATGAACTGCACCATCAACCAGATCAGTTCGATGTTCACGCTCTTCATGACCGACCGGCCCGTAAGCAACTTCAGTGAGGCTAAATCCTGCGACGTGGCTGCGTTTGGCCGGTACTTCCACGCCATGCTGGATCGGGGTATCTATTTAGCTCCGGCGCAGTTCGAGAGCTTGTTTTTATCGGTAGCCCTGACGGACGGGTTGATTGAGCAGGTGATTCAGGCCAACGAGGAGAGCCTGACTGTAATGATGAATTATAAATGACGAATTATGAATGGGTCTGACGCACTATTTTTTTGCGTAAGCCAATTCATCACTTATAATGCATCCGCTTCGGCAGACCGACTCATCGCTCCCAACAATGCGCTTCTCCGTCATCATCCCCATCTTCAACCGCCCCGGCGAATTGCGTGAACTGCTCGACAGTCTCAGCCGGCAAACCTACGCGCCTTTTGAAGTGCTGGTGATTGAAGACGGCTCGACCGAAAAAGCAGACGGAGTAGTAGCGGAGTTTACCGACCGGCTGCACATCCGGTATTTCTTCAAACCTAACTCCGGGCAGGGATTCACGCGTAACTACGGCTTTGAGCGGGCCGAGGGCGACTATTTCGTCATCTTCGACTCCGACGCGCTCGTGCCACCCCACTACTTTGCCACGGTGCATCAGCATCTGAAAACGGCCTGGCTCGATGCCTACGGCGGCCCCGACGCGGCCCATCCTGAATTTACACCCGTGCAGAAAGCCATCAGCTATTCTATGACCTCACCGTTTACGACGGGTGGCATTCGAGGCAGTAAAAAGAATCTTGGTGGTACGTATCACCCACGCAGCTTCAACATGGGCCTGGCGCGGGCGGTGTGGGAGAAAGTGGGGGGGTACAAGCTCAGCCGCATGGGAGAAGACATTGAGTTTGCCATTCGCATCATTGAGAACGGCTTCAAAACCGGCCTGATTCCTGACGCCTTCATCTACCATAAACGCCGGACGAGTTTCGGGCAGTTTTTCCGGCAGACGCGCTTTTTTGGCCGGGCCCGTATCAACATAGCCCGCTATTATCCCACTGAGCTCAAAGTTGTTCACGCGTTCCCAGCCCTGTTTACGCTGTTTCTGGCGTCGGTACCGGTCTGGGCATTCCTGAGTTCATCACTATTTTGGCTGTCGGTAAGCGTACTGATACTCTTCTCGCTGTTGATCCTGATTGACGCTACCCGAAAGGAGCGGAATTTGTGGGTAGGGTTGCTGAGCGTAGTGGCCGCGTTCGTACAGCTAACGGGCTATGGTGTTGGTTTTCTGCGCGAAGGCTGGAAGCGACTCCGGGAACCCAAAGACTTCCGCGAAACGGGTGCTACTATGGAATACCCCTCCTGATGTGGTGTCCAACGTAACAAACACAGTAAGTCAGCGTTTTCTTCGTATCCGTTTCTCACTCCAAACGATGGCAAAAGTCCCTGAACCGCCCGGTCGCCGGCTAATAAACCGCATGAGCACCCGCACCAAATGGCTGCTGCTAACACCAGTTAGCCTATTACTGGTTGGTGCGGGCCTGTGCGTAACTATTGACGCAGGTAATGCCAAAAACACGGGTGCCCCGTTTCAGCAGTGGTTTTTACTGGGTGCTTATGGGCTGATTTTGTTCAATGCCGGGCTGTCACTCTTTGGGCAGGCGGTGCGTTTCCGGGTGCAGTTAGACTACCGACGGTTTGTTCGGCGCGAACTCCGCAAACGCGACCAAAAGCAACCTCGCCGGAAACAAAAAACCCCGCCTAAAAAGGACGAGGCTCTTTAAGCGACGCGAAACAATCTGCTTATTTCTTCTCGGCAAAAGACGCCTTGATAGCTTCTACATCAACATTTGTGATGGTCGGCTTACGCAGCAGTTGCTTGATGGCATTGGTTTTGTTATTGGCAATGGCCCGGTTTCTGCGGGCTTTACGCTTGAGTTCAGTTACTGACATGACGGTATAAATCTATTTAGTCGGTTCGTGTTGAAAATCAGACCGCAAAAGTACGGTTTTTCTACCAAAGTGCACTGAAAATCCCAGGAATTTGATGACGAAAACCAGACTACCCCGATCCGCCGGGGCAGTCTGGTTTTTTACGCAGGTATTCTCCTGGTATAGCACGTCATTTGGCCACGATGGTTGGCATAGTACTCAGTCACAAACCATTTACAGTAGTTGTTCCAGTCCCACAATACGTACCCATAGTACTATTTTCGACCCAAAGCTAAACGGTTTGGTCTCTCAACCGGGTGTTTTTGTATATTGCCAGACAATAATATGCAAGAGTAATCATACTTGCAACAACACCTGACAAAATGCAGTTCGAGCGGCTCATCGAAGACCTAAGTCAACTGACTGTATATACTATTGGTCGATCCGGGGACAATGCCATTGTCATTACCAACGGACGGATAAGCGGCAAACACGCCCGCCTGATCGTTTGTACACCCGACACTACCTGGGCGGCACCAATTTTATCATAAAGACAACCGACGGCAAGCAGTTTGAGAAACTGGTGCTACCCGATCCGTACCGGCGCAGCCCGGTTATGAACATGGTGTCCCGGTAGCGAAAGTCAGGCACTGAAATCTGGGCCGTTTCGTACAGTTGTCTATCCGGCAATACTCGAAGTTTACTCATGTACAGTCCAGATTCAGGCCGGTCATGGACGCGGGTAATCGACTTTGACGGCAAATACAATGAGATACGTATCGTGAGTTCATCGCACGACCTACAGGCTACGGTTTATGTGTCCGTAACGGAGTTCGGTAAAAGCCGTCAACCTCACCGGCACGTCGTTTACGCATTGGCCGTTGATCCGTTTGTACTCGTCAACGGCGGATTACCCAATACGAATTGTGTGACGATAGAACAGGAATAAGTTTGGATGAGTGCAACTTGGTAAACCGACATTGATATTGCGTAATTTTACCGTATGGAATCTGCCACAATAGACATGCTCCAGACAGAGAAAGCCAACCCAGGTATGGCCCCGTCGGAGATTCTGAAGAGCGAACGGCTCGAACACCTCAAATACGACATTCGGGGACCGGTGTACGAGAAAGCCCTTGAACTCGAAAGTCAGGGGTATAAAATCATTAGTCTCAACATCGGCAACCCAGCTGCGTTTGGCTTCGACGCGCCCGATGAGATCGTTCATGACATCATCCTGAATATTCGCAACGCACAGGGTTATGCTGACTCGCGCGGGCTGTTTGCGGCCCGAAAAGCCGTGATGCACCATACTCAAAACATCGGCCTGCCGGGTATCACCATCAACGACGTGTACATTGGTAATGGCGTCAGCGAACTGATTATGCTCAGTATGCAGGCGTTGCTCAACGAGGGCGACGAGGTGCTGATCCCCACGCCCGACTACCCACTCTGGACGGCATCCGTAGCCTTCTGTGGCGGCAAGCCCATACATTACGTTTGCGACGAAGCTAAAGACTGGAACCCCGACCTGGCCGATATCGAGCAAAAAATTACGCCCCGTACCCGCGCCATCGTCGTCATCAACCCCAACAACCCAACGGGGGCCGTCTATGACAAAGCGGTGCTGGAAAAAATAGCCCGGCTGGCCGAACGGCATAAACTGATTGTGTTTGCCGACGAAATTTACGACCGTATTCTGTACGACGGGGCCGAACACCATCACATTGCCAAACTCGTAAACGATACGCTCTGTATTACGATGGGCGGACTTTCCAAAAACTACCGTTCGGCAGGATTTCGGGGCGGCTGGCTGATTCTGAGCGGAGCGAGGCACCGGGCCAAATCGTACATCGAAGGGCTGACGCTACTGGCCAGTATGCGGCTCTGCGCCAACGTACCCACGCAGTTTGCCATTCAGACGGCCCTCGGCGGCTACCAGAGTATTCATGATCTGGTATTACCCAATGGGAGACTCTACAAACAGATCATGCTGGCCTGGCAACGCATGACGGCCATTCCGGGTATTACCTGCGTAAAGCCAAACGGAGCGCTGTATATCTTCCCAAAAATTGATCTGAGCCAGTTTCACTTAGACAGCGATGACGACTTTACGCTGAACCTGCTCATCGAACAGAAGGTACTCGTCGTGGCGGGTAGTGGATTTAATTTCACCACCAACGATCATTTTCGCATCGTCTGCCTACCTACGGTCGATGAACTGAACGTAGCCCTCGACCGTATCGAAGCGTTTCTCGAAAGCCGACGGCGGTAGAATACGTCGGTGGGCAATTAAACGTTTTCACAGGTTCTGACGTTACCCTATTCCGCCCGCCGGGAAAAAGACCTTTATCAAGCACATTAATGGAAGCAACGAAAGAGAATATTCAACGCTCTGAAACGCAGAGCACCGAACGTATTACCCACGACCTACCCAAACGCGACGAACTCCTACTTACCCCCGACGAACAGCGCATAAAAGACGCTTTCCAGGATCATGACTGGAACGAAATAAAAACGGCAGACTCCTGGGTCATCTTCAAAGTGATGGCCGAGTTTGTGGAAGGCTTCGATAAACTGGCTAAAATTGGCCCCTGCGTCAGCATCTTTGGTTCAGCACGCACCGAACCCGACAGTCCATACTATAAAATGACCGAGGAAATTGCCGCCAAACTCGTGCGGCATGGCTATGGTGTTATTACGGGCGGTGGACCGGGCATTATGGAAGCGGGTAACAAAGGAGCCTTCGAGCAGGGTGGCAAATCTGTCGGCCTGAACATCCAACTACCCTTTGAGCAGCATAGTAACGTCTATATCGACCCCGACAAAAATATCAACTTCGACTTTTTCTTTGTACGTAAGGTGATGTTTGTCAAGTACGCGCAGGGCTTTGTGGTTATGCCAGGTGGCATGGGTACGCTCGACGAGTTATTCGAGGCTATTACGCTGATTCAGACCCGCAAGATTGCCCGCTTCCCGATTGTGCTGGTAGGCCGCTCGTTCTGGCAGGGACTCATGGACTGGATTGTGGCCGTAGTGCTGGAAAAGGAAGCCAACATCAATCCCGAAGACATGAAACTCTTCAGCGTTGTCGATACGCCTTCCGAAGCTGTCGCCGTGATTGACGATTTTTACAACAAATACCTGCTGAAGCCGAATTTCTGATGTAGGTAACGTGTCTGGAAAGTCGTCGGCCTAAGTTCAGCTACCTTGTACGTTGCTGAACTTAAGCCGACGACTTTCCAGACACGTTACCTACATCAGAAATT
>JACMPG010000116.1 GCA_014377625.1 Spirosoma sp. | reverse complement strand
CCTCGGCGAACTGGCCGTGGGCGTGGGGCCGTATCTGGTCGGTATTCTTATCTGGAGCATCGGCCTGTCGCTGGGTGGCACTACGGGCTACGCCATGAGTCCCGCCCGCGACCTCAGCCCCCGAATAGCCCACGCGCTGCTGCCGATTCCGGGCAAAGGCTCGTCGGACTGGGGCTATGCCTGGGTGCCGGTACTGGGGCCGTTGGTGGGAGCGGTCATTGGCGGGCTGCTGATTCGCTGGTACGCTCTGTGAGTTTACGGGTATTAATACATACGCTCCAGCATTTCCATTGCGCGTTGTAAAGTCGGTTCAAACTCGTCGAGTTCCTGTTTCAGGTTGTCGAAATGAGCCTTACGTACTTTGTCCGCTACTACCTTATCATTGTCTGCCAGTTGAGCATAATAAGCTCGGTATTCAGCAGCAATTTGTTGTCGTTCAGCATCATCTTTGGCAAATTTGACCTGTTGAAAGTATAGTTCGGTTCGATCTGTTGCGTTAGTCATGTTGTCCATCGTTGGTAAGTGATAAATTTATGTTTGCGATATTATCCCGATAAGAAATCACCTTCTTTATCAGGAAATCGTGGTCTTCATCGCTGCCATGAATTGGGTACGATAAAATCTGTTCGTCAACCCTAACTAAATAGCCCTTCAATGTGGTCCTCATGTCAAGTAAAAATCGGCGTTCGTCGTCGCTCATCAACTATCAAATTACGGTGATTGACCGACAAGTTCGCCAATTACGTTTCATTTCCTAAACCCGCTTCAAATGTCCCAATACGTTGCCGCTATTGACCAGGGTACTACCAGCACCCGCTGTATTGTGTTTAACCGCCAGGGCGAAATTGTGTCGCAGGCGCAGAAAGAGCATCAGCAGATTTACCCCAAACCCGGCTGGGTAGAACACGACGCCGACGAAATCTGGCGCAACACGCTCGAAGTTGTGGCCCTGGCCCGCATTAACGCCAAACTTGCCGTACACGACGTTGCCGCCATCGGCATTACCAATCAGCGCGAAACAACGGTGGTCTGGAACCGCAAAACCGGTACCCCGTACCACAACGCCATTGTCTGGCAGGACACCCGCACCGACGCGCTCGTGAACCAGTTTGCCGCACAAAGCCCATTGGGTCAGGACCGGTTTCGCGAACAGACCGGCCTGCCGTTGTCCACGTATTTCAGCGGGCTGAAACTGAAATGGCTCTTAGACAACGTACCCGGTTTGCGCAAAGATGCCGAAACGGGCGACGCGCTCTTTGGCAACATGGATTCGTTTCTGGTCTGGAACCTGACGGGGGGCATTCACGGCGGCATTCACCTGACCGACGTTACCAACGCCAGCCGTACCCAGCTTATGGACCTGCGCTCGCTCGACTGGCACGACGACCTGCTTGCTGCCTTTACCATACCCCGTGCCATGCTCCCACAAATTCGACCCAGCAGCGCGGTGTATGGCGAAGTGACATCGGAAGTGATGCCGGGCGTGCCCATTGCGGGGATTCTTGGCGACCAGCAGGCGGCTTTGTTTGGGCAGACATGCTTTGAGCCGGGGCAGGCCAAAAACACCTACGGCACGGGCTGTTTTCTGCTCATGAACACCGGCACCGAACTGCGCCCATCCACCTGCGGGCTGCTCACGACCGTAGCGTTTCAGGCAGAGCGGCAGCCGGTGCAGTACGCGCTCGAAGGATCGGTGGCCATTACGGGGGCATTGGTGCAGTGGTTGCGCGATAACCTCGGAATCATCAAAAACAGCACTGACATTGAGCCGCTGGCCCGGTCGGTGGAGGACAACGGCGGGGCGTATTTCGTACCAGCCTTTTCAGGTTTGTACGCCCCCCACTGGAAAGCCGACGCGCGGGGCGTGATTGCGGGCCTGACACGCTTTGTAACGAAGGGCCATCTGGCGCGGGCGGTGCTGGAAGCCACGGCCTACCAAACCGTTGATGTGGTGCGGGCCATGGAGCAAGACGCGGGCGTATCGCTTAAGTCGCTGCGGGTGGATGGTGGCATGGTCATGAACTCACTGCTGATGCAGTTTCAGGCCGACGTACTGAACGAAGACGTGGTTTGTCCGCGCATGACCGAAACTACGGCCTTAGGTGCGGCTTACGCAGCTGGCCTAGCGGTAGGGTACTGGAAAAACCTAGACGATTTACGTCAGAACTGGGGCATAGCGCGTACCTACGAGCCGCAAATGGACGACGAACAACGGCAAAAGCTGATGCGCGGCTGGCAAAAAGCCATCGAGCGGTCGTTCGGCTGGGAAGACTGAACGCGATCAGTCGGGAGCTGAGAAATAAGTTGGGTTAGTTAGTGCAGGGGCAGGCTTTTTACCTTGCCGTTTGTGACATCGTTGATACCGTACTGAATTATAAAGGCATCAGAATCAGTCTGGTTGATAATGGCTTTGAGTCGTCCAATTTCCAGACGGGTTATTACCGTGTACAACACATCGTGGGTTTCTCGATGGGT
>JACMPG010000115.1 GCA_014377625.1 Spirosoma sp. | reverse complement strand
GGTTCTGATGCACTCATCGCGCCCTCTATGCGGGTCAATCTGCATACTAAAAAAGGTACGGTAGTGGGCGTCTTCGGCTGGCCCGCTATTCACGTCCGCGACCGTGAAAAAGATACGGTACCCAAAGTAACCGACCTGACCATCGACGTAGGTGCGGCCAACAAAGCCGAAGTAGAAGAAATGGGTATTCACGTGGGTACCGTTGCCACGTTTGTGGATGGGCTGATGGAACTCAACGACCGCTTCTTTGTGGGTCGTGCGCTGGACAACCGCATGGGCGGGTTCATGATTGCCGAGGTGGCCCGTCAGCTCAAAGAAAATAAGGTGAAACTGCCGTTTACGCTGTATGTAGTGAACGCGGTGCAGGAAGAAATTGGCCTGCGCGGAGCCGAAATGATTGCCCGGCGATTAAAACCCGACCTCGCCATCTGTACCGACGTAACGCACGATACGCAGTCGCCAAAGTATGATAAGAAGGAGCAGGGTGACCTGAAATGTGGGGACGGGCCGGTGCTGTGCTACGGCCCGGCGGTACAGAACAATGTGCTGGATTTCATGATCGGCGTGGCGGGTCAGCAGAGCATTGCGTTTCAGCGGCAGGCTGTCAGTCGCTCAACCGGTACCGACACCGATGCCTTCGCATACGCCACCGAAGGTATTGCGTCGGCCCTGATTTCACTGCCGCTCAAGTATATGCACACGACCGTGGAAATGGTCCACAAAGACGACGTGCAAAACGTTATCCGGCTGATGTACGAAACGCTGCTGGCCCTGAAAGGCAACGAGGATTTTCGGTATATCAAGTAGATGGATCGTTGTGCCAAAAGAGCCAGGCATATGTTCGGCTCTTTTGGTTATCTTGTTTTCAAATTACTGGTACGCATATGGATGAACTGATCTTTTTAGTTGAAGAAGACCCCGAAAGCGGCTATACGGCACAGGCAATGGGCGAGAACATCTTTACACAGGGCGAGACAATGGCCGAACTCAAAGATATGATTCGTGATGCCGTAGAATGCCATTATGATAACCCGGCAGACCGGCCCCGTCTGGTGCGGCTTCATTTCGTAAAAGATGAAGTGTTTGCTTTATGAAGATTCCAAGAAATCTAACCGGCCTGGATTTGATAAAATTGCTAAAGTCATTGGGTTACGAAGTGGTTCGGCAAACGGGTAGCCACATTCGCATTCAGACAACGCAAAACGGACAACATCATGAAACAATACCCAGGCACGACCCGATTAAGGTCGGTACGCTGAATAATATTCTGAAAAACATTGCCGAACATTTTGACCTGACAAAAGAAGAATTAGCGAATAAACTGTTTTAATGAGCCGTTATCCGACTGATGTACGAAACGCTGCTGGCCCTGAAAGGCAACGAGGTTTTTCGGTATATCAAGTAGACGGATCGTTGTGGCAAAAGAGCCGGACATATGTTCGGCTCTTTTGGTTATTTGTAAGGTGATTGCCGTAGCAATCAGGCCAGAATTGGCCTGATCACTTTCCCGGCGACGTCGGTCAGGCGGAAGGGGCGGCCCTGAAACTGGTAGGTCAGTTTGGTATGATCGAAGCCCATCAGGTGCAGAATGGTAGCCTGCAAGTCATGGACGTGGGTTTGTCCGTTTACGCCGTAGTAGCCAATATCGTCGGTTTCGCCGTAGGAGAACCCTTTCTTAACGCCCCCACCCGCCATCCAGACCGTAAACGCATCCAGATGATGGTCACGTCCCATGAACGGCAGCACCTGGCCGTCGCGGTTTTCCTGCATCGGCGTGCGGCCAAACTCACCGCCCCAGACCACCAGGGTTTCGTCCAGCAACCCACGTTGCTTCAAATCCTGCAACAAAGCCGCTACGGCCTGGTCTGACTCGCCACATTTGTTACGCAGCCCAGTATCTATCGACCCGTCGGCACTGGTGCCGTGCGTGTCCCAGCCCCAGTCGAATAACTGCACGAAGCGAACACCCCGCTCCACCAGCCGACGCGCCAGCAGGCAGTTGCGGGCGAACGAGCCTTTGTCGGGGTCAACGCCGTAGCTGTCCAGAATGTATTGGGGTTCATTTTTAATGGCCATCGCATCCGGCACCGACATCTGCATTTTAAACGCCAGTTCGTACTGGGCAATGCGGGTCAGGATTTCGGGGTCGTTGACATCCTCGTACTGCTGCTGATTGATCTGGTTAATGGCGTCGATGGTTTGTTTACGCACATCGCGGTTGATACCCGACGGGTCTGACGCGTACAGGACCGGGTCGCCTTCGGTACGGCATTGCACACCCTGATACACGGTAGGTAAAAAGCCGCTGCCCCAGATGCTCTGCCCCGCGTCGGGCTGCTTACCGCCCGACGCCAGCACCACGAAGCCCGGCAGGTTGTCGTTCTCGCTGCCCAGTCCGTAGGTTACCCACGATCCCATACTTGGCCGGCCCAGCCGCGCCCCGCCCGTGTGCATCAGCAACTGGGCCGGGGCGTGGTTAAACTGATCGGTATGCATCGCTTTCAGGAACGATACGTCATCAACTACGCCCTGCAAGTGCGGCAGGTAGTCCGACACCCACGCGCCTGACTGCCCATACTGCGCAAATTTCCCCTGTGGCCCCAGCATCTTGGGAACACCCCGGATAAAGGCAAACTTCTTGCCTTCGAGCAGTTCCTGTGGGCAGTCTTTGCCGTTGTACTTAACCAGCTCAGGTTTGTAATCGAACAGTTCCAGCTGGCTCGGCGACCCGGCCATATGGATATAGATAATCTGCTTCGCTTTGGGGCGAAACTGTGCCGATTGCGGAGCCGTTGGCTTGTCGGTCAGGCTGCTGCCAACGGGCGGCTGGCCGGTTTTGTCGAAGAGGCCGCAACCGCTCAGGGTAGAACTTAGGGCCATAGCTCCCAGACCGGTTGTGCAGGTGTGCAGAAAATGCCGCCGGGTTTCGTGCTGGGCGGCTGCGTGCCGAAGTTCCTGGTTGAGTTTGTTCATGGTCGCTATTCTTTCGTGATAACCTCATCCAGGTTCAACATGGTGTTTGCTGTTACGGTCAGGGCGGCTATCTGGGGTGTTACGGTTTCGCAGGGGTTGAGCGTTAGTAACTGGTGCATCTGGTCGGGGTGCTGACGATAGTGCTGTTCGGCGGAGTGGTATAAACGGGTCAGCACAGCGAGCTTTTGGGGCGACGGATTCCGCAGCGTTACGCGCCGGAACCCGGCCCGGATCCGGTTATCGGCTGTATTACCCTGCCCGTACATGAACTCGGCCAGGCGTTCGGCGGCTTCTATGTAAACCGGATCATTGAGCGTAACCAGCGCCTGCAGGGGCGTATTGGTACTCAACCGCCGAATCTGGCAAAACTCACGGCTTGGACTATCGAATGTGACCATCGACGGATAGGGTGCGGTGCGTTTCCAGTACGTGTACAGGGCCCGTCGGTGCGCATCGTCGCCGGTACTTGGCTCCCACTTCGCCCCGTCATAGGGCGACTGCCAGATGCCGTCGGGCTGGGTGGGCATGACGCTCGGCCCAAACATCTTGTTGCTCAGCAACCCGCTCACGGCCAACGCCTGATCCCGCACCTGCTCTGCCGATAGCCGAACGCGCGGCCCGCGGGCCAGCAGTTTATTGAACGGGTCTTTGGTCAGCAGCTCCGGCGATGCGCTGGACTGCTGTCGGTACGTGGCCGACATGACCATTCGCTTCAGGAGTTTTTTCATGCTCCAATGGTCCGTGTCCATAAACTCGGCGGCCAGATAGTCCAGCAGTTCGCGGTGGGTGGGCGCAATGCCCTGCGTACCCATATCCTCGACGGTCTCCACGATACCGGTACCGAACAGCCGCTCCCAAAAGCGATTGACGGCCACACGGGCAGTAAGTGGATGGTCGCGACTGGTCATCCAACGCGCCAGACCGAGCCGGTTTCTGGGTAGTTTCGCATCCATCGCCTGGAACGATTCGGGAACGCCAGGCCGGACACGTTTGCCTTTTACGAGCCAGTTCCCACGCTCAAAGACGTGCGTAGGCCGGGCCAGATCGCCCGTACCATCAAGCATAATGGGCGTTGATTCAGGGTCTTTGTTGAGCAGAACCAGATACTGTTTTTCCTGACCGGCATCGGGCAGAGCGGTTTGTACGGCCACCCATTTGATCATGGTCCAGTTCTTTGGATGTTCAGGGTTGCTGATCTGAAAGAACAGGCTGTGTTTGCCCGCCGTAACCGGAATAGGAAACGCCTGAATGCTGTCGTTCCACTGACTGCCCGTTTTGGGTACTGGCTGGGTAAGCAGTACCGGACCGGTAATACTGTCGCGCCGGATGGTCATGGTCGCTCCGGCATCGTTGGTACCCCAGGCCAGCAACAGCCGGTTTTGGTTGGTCAGCGTTACGTTGTCTAATTGTCCCAGTCCGTTGTGCTGCGCCCCAAAATATTTGGCATCCAGCAGCGATGCATTCTGGAGTTGCTGAATGTTGTGCGAGTTGAATTTCGGCTCTGTTGTCCGCAGGAATTTTGCGTGTGCCGACTCACTGCGGGCGGGTAGGGTAGTACGCATCCAATTCGTAAGCGCGACGGCTGCGGTCGAGTCGTCGTCTTTGTAAAACCGTAGGGTAGGCGTATCGCTGGTTACGTCTTCATCGCGGGCGTTGTTGAAGAAGGCGAGGTACTTGTAGTATTCGTCGTGCGTAAATGGGTCATACGGGTGGCTGTGGCACTGAATACAGGCAAAGGTGGTACCCTGAAAAACCTCCCAGGTGGTATTGACCCGGTCAATGGTAGCCGCCACCCGAAACTCCTCGTCCTGCGTACCGCCTTCATCGTTGGTCATGGTATTACGGTGGAATCCCGTAGCCGTGAGCTGTTCATCGGTTGCGTTCGGCAGCAGATCGCCCGCCAGTTGTTCGGTCACGAACTGATTATAAGGTATATCGTCGTTGAATGCTTTGATGAGGTAATCGCGGTACCGCCAGATTTTACGGCCCGGATCGCGTTCGTAGCCTTTGGTATCCGCGTAGCGGGCCAGATCGAGCCAGATACCGGCCCAGCGTTCGCCGTAAGCGGAAGTGTTCAACAACCGGTCAACCACCTTCTCGTAGGCTTTTGGCGACGTATCGGCCAGGAAATCGGCTACGTTTTTTTCGGTGGGCGGCAGGCCGGTCAGGTCGAGCGATACGCGCCGGATCAGGGTGTTTTTGTCGGCTTCGGGCGAGGGCTTCAGACCTTCCTGTTTTAGCTTATCAAGAATAAAATAATCGACTTCGTTTCTGACCCAGGCGGTTTCGTCGCTCTGGGTCAGGCCTAACCGCGACCAGAGCGTACCAATTTGGGGTAGCTCGGGTTTTTCAACGCGCTGATAGGCCCAGTGATTGCCCCATTCGGCTCCCTGATCGATCCAGTTGCGCAGGGTTTTGATCTCGTCAGTGCTAAGGGCCGGGTGGTCCAGGGGCATCCGCTCGTCGGGGTCGGTCAGCGTTAACCGGCGAATCATCTCGCTGGCGTCGGCATCGCCGGGTACAATAGCGAGATTACCTGACTTGGCCGGGGAAAGGGCTTCGTGTTTGAAGAGCAGCGAAAAACCCGACGCTTTTTTAACACCCCCGTGGCAGACAATGCAGTTTTTATTGAGAATGGGCTTAACCTGCGTGTTGTAATCGACCCGGCTCTCAAACACGCCCAGAAACGAAGACAGCATCAGCACGGCCCCAATACCTACCACCCCCCATATAAACCATATCAATCGCATACGTCCACTTACTTACCGGCTGCGAACACGTTTCAACAGCTTACCAAATATCGGTATTTCGCGGTACTATTTGAAAATCAATGAGTACTATTTGTAGTCATCACTGAATATTATCCCATTGGTCGGGGTAGTTTCAGGTTAGGTTCATCGAATTAGCCGTATTATCTCACCTACTTCCACTGCATAACATCCAGTACGTTGGGGCAGAAATCGTACTCGTCGGGAATATTCGAGCCAATCAAAAGTAATTGGTTGGGGTTGAGCAACTGTACCTGCTCGTGGTACCAGGCCGCGCCCTGCCGGTCGAGGTTGGCGGTAGGTTCGTCGAGGATGACGACTGGGGCATCGCTGAAAAACGCCAGACCAAGTTTAACACGCTGCTTCATACCCGACGAAAAGTACTTGATTTCCTTGTGGCGGGCGTGACTCAGCAACAGCCGGTCGGCAATCATTTCAGGCGTCAGATTGGTTTTGAATGGCTTGAACGTCTGGTGAAAAATCAATAGTTCGTCCAGTGTCAGTTCTTCGATCAGTTCGAGGTAGGGAGCCGCAAGACTGATGTGCCTGAACCAGTCGTCCGATTCCAGCACATTGCCGTTTATCGTATAAATGAGCTTTCCTTCGGTAAGGGGCAGGCTACCGGTCAGCAGTTGCAGCAGGGTTGATTTGCCGCTGCCATTTGGCCCTACAAACGTATAGCTCGTACCGGCATTGAGCGTCAGGTCAACGCGCCGGAAAATCCATTCCCTCCGATACTTCTTTCCGACCTGTTCTACCCGAATTGTTAGCATAGTCAATCAATGAACACGAACTGATCAGTTACGCTATCGTTCGTCATTCGTTGGTACTTCCTGATGCTGATGGCCCTTTCATAATACCACGTTCGGACGAGCGGATGAAGTTTACGATCTCATCGCGCTCGTCGGAGGGTGGTAATTCAAGTTCAATCTGCGTCAGGGCGTCGGCGTTGTTGAGGCCACGCATATAAATGAACCGGTAGATTTCCTGGATCTGATTGATCTGACTGTTGTCGTACCCACGCCGACGTAGTCCAATGGAGTTGATACCGGTATAGGCCAGCGGCTCACGGGCGGCCTTCGTAAACGGCGGCACGTCTTTGCGCACCAACGACCCGCCCGATACCATAGCATGGGCACCGATCTTGACCCACTGATGCACCGAACTCGACCCGCCAATAATGGCCCAGTCGCCCATTTGCACATGGCCAGCCATTTGTACATTATTGATAATCAGGCAGTTGTTTCCAATCCGGCAGTCGTGCGCTACGTGGGCGTAGGCCATGACCATGCAATCATGGCCAATCTCGGTTTTCCAGTGTTCTTCCGTACCCCGGCTAATGGTGGCGTACTCGCGAATAGTGGTATTATCGCCGATAATCGTTTTGGTGTACTCGTTATTGAATTTCAGATCCTGTGGAATAGCCGAAATAACCGCCCCCGGATAGATTTTGCAGTTACGCCCAATGCGGGCACCTTCGTTAATTACCGCGTGGGAGCCAATCCAGGTTCCGTCGGCAATTTCAACGTCTTTGTGAATAATAGCGAACGGCTCGATCACCACGTTCTGCGCGATTTTTGCCTCAGGATGTATGTATGCTAACGGTTGTATCATTCTCTTTTTAATGATGAATCGGTCCGCCAACGCGGATGAATGATGAAGGATAGGTTGGCGTCAGCCAATTCGTCATTCATTATTTCTTTTTAACAAGGCTGGCAATCATTTCGGCTTCGCAGACGAGCTGATCGTTGACATAACCCCGGCCCGACATTTTTACGATGCCCCGCTTCATAGGGGTAGTAAACTCACACCGGAATATCAACGTATCGCCGGGCAAGACGTTGCGCCGGAACCGGCAGTTTTCTATACCAACCAGAAATGGCCAGTAATTTTCGGGGTCCGGCACCGTACTCAACACCAGAATTCCACCCGTTTGTGCCATAGACTCCAGCTGCATTACGCCGGGCATTACCGGATTGCCTGGAAAATGACCCGGGAAAAACGGCTCGTTCATCGTCACGTTCTTGATGCCCACTACGCTCTTTTCGTCCAGCGCAATAATCTTGTCAACCATCTGAAATGGGTAGCGGTGCGGCAGCAACTGCGAAATCCGGTTGATGTCCAGCACGGGTGGCTGCGAGAGATCGTATTTGGGTACCTGATTAGCCGCATTCTTGACCATCAGTTTCTTGATCTTTTTAGCGAAGGCAATGTTGGCGGCATGGCCGGGGCGGGCAGCCAGAATCTGCGCTTTGATGGGCCGGCCAATCAAAGCCAGATCGCCCACCATGTCGAGTAGCTTGTGGCGGGCCATCTCGTTGGGGTAGTGCAGCTCCGTATTGTTCAGGATACCCTCGCGTTTGTTCACGCCCACCTTCGACTTGTGCAGCAGATCTGCCAAGTAATCCAGCTCGCCATCATTCACCTCGCGGTCAACAATAACGATAGCATTAGTCAGGTCGCCCCCTTTAATCAGGTTTTGCTTGTAGAGGGTTTCCAGATCATGCAGAAACACAAAGGTCCGGCAGTTGGCAATCTGCTCGGGAAACAGGCTGATGTCGTTCAGATACGCGTGCTGACTGCTGATAACCCGTGAATTATAATCGACCATCACCGTCAGGCGATAATCGCTCAGGGGCAGGGCAGCCAGCTCGATCCCTTTCTCGTCGTTTTTGTAATGTACGTACTCGCTGATCTCGAAATAGTTACGGGTAGCATTCTGTTCGTCGATGCCCGCCGAGCGCAGTGCTTCAATGAACTGGATCGACGAGCCGTCCATGATGGGGGGTTCGGGACCATCCAGCTGAATCAGCGCGTTGTCGATCTGAAGACCAACCAGTGCTGCCAGCGTATGCTCAACGGTGTTGATGCGGGCACCGCTCTGCTCAATAGTCGTTCCCCGCGACAGGTCAACGACATTGTCAACGTCAGCATCGACGATGGGCTGACCGGGCAGGTCGGTGCGCTGGAATTTATAGCCGTGATTGGTTGGTGCGGGTAGAAACGTCATGGTAGCCGCAATGCCTGTATGCAAGCCCACGCCCGACACCGAAACGGCTTTCTGAATGGTCTGTTGTTTGGTATTCATTCCCTGTCGGTTTTCGGTTTTCAGTTTATGGTTTTCGATTTAGGGTGGGCTGACGCAGGAGTGGCTCGGGCGCCAGCCCACCGTAAATCGAAAACT
>JACMPG010000114.1 GCA_014377625.1 Spirosoma sp. | reverse complement strand
CCGCTCTCCTCATTTCGATGAGTCTGGCAGGCAGCGCAGCGGTAGCTCAGGGAGTTACCAATGCCAACGATGGTTCGGGCATGAGTGCAGTAAAGGTTGTAACGTCCGAAAACAAGAAAGTACGCATATATACACAGGCTAACTCACCCGTTGATGTCTCGATCATCGACACCGATGGTACCGTGCTGTATCAGGGGTCGATAGCCGACAGCAAAAAGGCCACGGCGTTTAACCTGAAAAACCTGCCCGATGGTCAGTATTTCATCACGGCGGGTACCAGCACCTGGTGGATGTCGCAGGGCATGACCGTACGGGGTAATGCCGTCAGCATCGACGCTCAGAAGGTGCAGCAGGTAGCCCAGCCCACGCTGACAGCCTACGAAAAGAACAAGATCGAGATGACGCTGCCCGGCACGAACGTGGATCAGACCAACGTCACCATCTACGACGCGCAGAGCCAGGCTGTCTATCAGGATACGTTTAACGGGGCCGTTCGCCGGTTCGACCTGACGGCCCTGCCCCAGGGTTCGTACACGTTTGTGGTTGGTCCCAACCAGAAGCAGTTTACCTCACGCATCAACGTTCAGTAAACCCAACAGGCTCAGTTGCGAAGTATGGCCCGCTGCATTTGCAGCGGGCTTTTTTCATAGGTTGGTCCGGTCATGACCGACCAGCCATAAGCAGCGGCTACCCATTCAGCTGAAGCTAAGGGTTTGTTACTGAATTCAACTACACTGTTAGCCCCTCGTCGGGGCTGGTCGGTCAGGAGTGACCAACCTACCCAACCGCTACCGGCGGATTTTCTTCGGGGTTTTGCTTTTTCTGCTGCATCAGCTTAGCCAGTTAGGGGGTTATTTCCGGCTCTTCGCCCCGCAATCGCAGAATGGACCGTTCTTTCATCTTCGACTCGAAGACAATATCGACGGGTTTGCCGTAGGTGTTGGCGGGGGTATAGAGCCAGTCGGCGTGGGCTTCGGCGCGGGCACGGGGGTCTTCGTAATCCCGGCGCGAGTTGGAGTAGTGAAACACGGGCCGCACATCCCAGGTGTTGTAGGCCATCATGAACGCTTCCTCTTCCGTAAGACCGTCGGGGTGCAAGCTGTAATGAAAATAGTCGAAAACGATGGGCGTACCGATGGTTTCATAAACCGGCACCAGATCGCGCACTGAATACAGGCTGGGCCGGTCATCGTTTTCTACGGTCAGGCGGGCGCGGAGGTTTTCGGACAGTTTACTGAAGTGCTGACAGAACCGGGCGATGGTAGCGGGTTTATCGCCGTAGGTACCGCCAAGGTGAATGTTAATCTTGTTCCAGTGCGACGGTTTTAGCCCCATCAGATCAAACAGTTCGGCGTGGTATTCAAGGTCTTTGATGGTATTGTCCAGCACCTTACCCTGTCCGGCGAGGTGATTGAACGGACCGGGATGCACCGTGAACCGGATGGGACGACTGCCAATTTCTTCGAGCGTAGCGCGGATATCCCGAAAATCGGGCAGCTCGGGCAACTGGTATTCCGACACCCACGGGAACAGGTCGGACGAGATACGGAACAACCCGAAGCCGTGTTCGAGGTTCCAGTCTACGATACGCAGCAGGTCCTGCACGTTTTTCAGGGCCAGTTCTGAGGCATATACTTTGCCGCGTTCCTGAAACGTCTTTTTGATCATACCCCGATTGGTCATGATCTTACTGGCCTGTAAATTCAGGTTGATACAGGCATAGCCCGCGTGGCCGGTTGTAGTTTCCATATCGAACAAACCCACGAACCAGAGCGGGTGTTTTGTGACCGTTTAGTCAAAACCTACCGATTTATGCCAGATGCTGTTCCATACCGCTTATTTTTCTGGCAAATGTCCGCTCAGCCCCGCTTATGGAAGACTTACCCCCCGATCAGATCAACAGCATCGCCACGGGCTACCGAAGTCTGGCCCGTTCGCTAAACGAGTTTCAGATGACATACTGGCCCAATTTTTCGGTCGAGCAACACCTGGACCTGAACGCCTATCAAAGCAGTTTGCTGAACCGGGCGCAGGACCTGCAGGGCATGGCCGTGCGCCCAGCCTTTACCAACGCCCATGACATGGCTATCCGGATTCGGCAGGCCACGGAGCTGGCGAAAAGCAGCCTGAAAAAAATCAGAAATCTCACCCTGGCCCTGAACGTAGGGGCCATTGCGGTTGCGCTGGCATCCTATGTAGCCCGCGCAGATCTGCGCGGTATCCAACTCGCGATCCAGGAACTCGGCGAGTTGGTAAAGATGGAAGAAGGGGAGTGAGGGAGAAAGGGGTAAAACGGGGTAGGGAGTAAAGAGACGAGTAACAGGCTTTGCGCGCCTTACTCCACTCCTTTTACTCCCTACCCCGTTTACCCCTTACCCTTTTTTTACCCCTCCTTCACGTCAACCAGCTCGATGTCGAACGTCAGATCCTTCCCGGCAAGGGGATGGTTGGCGTCCAGCGTAACGCTGGTATCGGAGAGTTGGCGTATAATAACCGGAATGGGTCGTGGGCTGCCGTCTTCGTGCATATTGAGGGTCATGCCTTCTTCGAGCGGAATGTCATCGGGAATATCGGAGCGATTCAGCGTGAAGATCATTTCTTCGTTGGCGGGACCGTAGCCGTCCTCTACCGGAATGTTGATGGTCTTTTTGTCGCCGGGGTTCATGCCCGACACACCGTCATCGAAGCCTTTGATGACCTGGCCGCTACCGACCGTAAACTCAAGAGGGGTGCGACCTGCCGACGAGTCGAAAACGGTGCCGTCGTTGAGGGTGCCGGTGTAGTGTACCTGTACAGTGTCGCCGGATTTTGCTTGTGCCATAATGCGTTTAGTTTTGTGAGTAACCCCAAATCTGCCAATGGTTGGGGCCGGTTTGAGACTACACAGTAATCTTTGACCAACTCGTAACGGCGGCCAAAAGTTCAGCCTGCGTTGATTCCGTTCGGTCGGCATTATACCACCGCTGCGCCCGCTCAACGGCTTCGGAGAGGGGCAGATTTTCGGTGCGCCACTCCCCCATCAGACTCTGCAATCCTGCCGGGCGCGGCCCCCAGGATCCCAGTTCGCGGTACATCCCGTCAATTTCCTGCACGCAAATCAGTTTCGGAATGGCCTGCCCTCCATTGGTCAGAAAAGCACTCATCAGCACCGGATTTTTGTCGCGCAGCAGAAATTTCAACGTCACGTTAGCTGATTCTCTGGCAATACGATCCAGCACCGGTATGATCTGGGCCGCATCGCCACACCACGACTCGGTCAGGACGAGCCACAGCCAGCGTTTGGGTACGTTGCTCAGGGCCTGGCTGAGTTCGGGCATGACGGGGGTGAACTTGTGCAGGCGGCTCATGCGGTGCAGGTTCAGTTTGGTGTAGCCCAGAATTTCGGGGGTGTTGTAGTGCGGATCGTCGGCGGTGCTGAGGTTCTGGGCAAAGCGGGCTTCGGCCAGCTGAATGTACTCGTCATAGGTGTAGGCCGAAGCTACGAGTTCGGGGGTAATGAGGGGGGTTGTCATAGAGTTGATTTTACGCGGGTGTAACAGCTCGTACAGGTACCGCTTTCTTTCGCAACGGTTGGCGCGGTTATACAGAAACAAACCAATTGCGTAGTTTGCGGTTCAAAACGGCATTGAATAAGCAGACAATACTATGCAAACATACTGGGGAGTTGACCTGGGCGGCACCAAGATCGAGGGGGTTATTTTACAGGTAGCCGACGGCGCGGCTTTTTCGCCCGATGCCGTTCTTATCCGGCAGCGCATCGACACCGAAGCGCAGCACGGGTACGATCACATCATGAGTCAGATCGGGAAACTCATCGACCAGCTCAAAGCCGAAACCGGCCTCCAGCCCCAGCGCATTGGCTTCAGTACGCCCGGCACCCTCGAACCCGCCACGCAGACCATGAAAAACTGCAACACCACCGCCCTCAACGGCCAGCCCATGCAGCAGGACCTGACCCGGCTACTGGGCGTTCCGGTGGTCGTGGCGAATGACGCCAACTGCTTTGCCCTGGCCGAAGCCACCCTCGGCATCGTACCCGACGAAGCCCCCAACTACCAGCTCGTGTTTGGCGTCATTATGGGTACGGGCGTGGGCGGGGGCATTGTGGTACGTGGTCACGACAGTCAGGGCAAGCCGGGCAAAGCGTTCGTCATCAACGGCTTGCAGGGCATTGGGGGCGAGTGGGGCCATAACATCCTCGAAGAAAACGGCTATCCGTGCTACTGCGGCAAAAGTGGCTGCACCGAACAGGTCATTTCAGGACCGGCCCTGCAACACTATTACCGCGACATCAGCGGAGAAGACCGTACTATGAAAGACATCATGCAGCGGCACTACGCCGGTACCGACCCCTTTGCCAGCCAGACCGTTGACCGGATGCTGGAGTATTTCGGACGGGGGATGTCCACACTCATCAACGTGCTGGACCCCGACGCCATCGTGCTGGGCGGGGGCGTGGGCAACGTCGATCTGCTGTACACCGAGGGCGTGGAGCGGGTCAAAAAGTACATCTTCAACTCCGGCGTGGTGCGTACCAAATTCCTGAAGCCCAAACTCGGCGACAGCGCGGGCGTCTTCGGCGCGGCCATGCTGTGACGTGGGCAGAAGTTTATAATTGAGACCTCATCTGCGCCAGTAAAAATCCCAAATCTGGAAGGCTTCGAGCGTTTCTTCGGAAGCTTTGAACTCGCTGAGTGTAGCGTAGGCAACCGGGCGAATATATTGCCCCTGCTCCATGTCGAAGTTAAAGTCTTCGTTCATAAACCCGGTCTCTTTTGATGCCAGACCGATGATTTTTACCCGTTTTGTTTCAGTAGTACCATCGCGTTTTTTGAGCTGGGCCAGGGCGGTAAACGGAAATTCGAGTGTTTCCTCAAAAAAGTAATACCAGCCCATGCTCTGTTCATCGTCGTCGTAGGCATCGACAATAATTTCGTAGTCGATCCTGTACCGCATTTCTTCGTCGGTCAGCATAGTTCGCGTTATTTTATGGCCCGCAGTTCTTCCTGGTAAGCGGGGCGTTTGGGAAACGTTTCTTTTAACTCGGCAATGAGCGCGTCGGTTGCGGGGCGACTACCGGCAATCTGCTGCCTGACGAGTTTCAGCAGGGCGGCCACATTTGCGTAGTCGGGGCGGGTACTGGCCTGATGGCCCAGCTTTTTGATAGGGGGCATGAATAGTGTCAGCAGGTCGGCGGGGTACGGTCCGGCCAGGTACGGCAGGACTTCCTTCAGCACCTCGAGCCGGGGAACCTGCTGCACCAGCGTCAGCAGGTCGGCCCACTGTTTTTCTTCGATAAAAATCGGTTTCAGCCGGTATAGCAGGCCGTCGGCGGGGTCACGTCCCCAGCCGGGTTTCTGACTGGCCGCTTTTTCGGCTTCGTCGCGCCGGATGGTATCAATCAGCCGTGGGTACTCGTCGGCCCATTCACCAGCACCGAACGTAGCCTTCCACTTCCGAAAATAATCGGTGCTGAACCGGCTGTCGAATGCGAAGTAACGGGTCAGCCGCCGGATTTCGGCGGTGTCGCGTTCGGCTTCGGCAATAGCGAGCAATTGCTTATTCCAGTCGTTCACCGTGCCGGGGGTATTTTTGGCCTGGGCAATCAGAATCCCGTCGCGTATCAGCGTTTTAGCCCGGTCGTAGTCTTTTTGTGCCATGGCCTCGTTAACTACCTGCATCCGCACCGAGACCACATCAAGACTGGCCTGGGTTTGCCGGTCGGCTTCGTCGGTTCGGCCAATTTCACGCAGAAAGTCAACCCGTGTCGTTCGCAGGTGGTCAGCGTAATACGAACGGCCTACTGCCGGATGGATAATCAGTAGCTGTTCGATTACCGTCAGAAACCGGTCGGGTTCGCCCAGCCGGATGGCCAGTTGTTTCAGCAGGTCGAGCATGTCCAGGCCAATGTCGCCGTTATCGAAATAGCGTTTGTCTTTAACTTCGGTGGCCAGCGTGTCGAACAGGTTCCGGCGCAGGGCGGGGGGGGCGTCGGCATCGAGACCAATCTCGCCGAGCAGCGAAACGGACTCGCTCACCAGCCCGCCAATGTTCCCCGCCGAATCGTCGCACTCCATTGAGAGGGTCATCATTTCGCGTAGCAGCAGCAGACCGACCGTCAGGGCGTCTTTAAAGTTTTTCTGACCAACCAGTTTCACAACCGCGCTGAACATCTCGTCCATGTCGCGGGCCAGTTTGAACGTTTCGCGGTACTCGATATAGCCGTGTTTGCCCTGGTGCGACCGGATAATTCTCTTCAGCAGGTCGGCGTAGTGCTTCTCGACGTCGATTCGCTCGTCTTTGCTGGCGAAATGAAGCTGGAGTTTGGCGGCAAACGTTTTGTCGGCGGCTGCGTAGTCGGTCAGAAAGGTTCGCAGTTCATCGGCAGTAACCTGTTTGAGCAGGTCGGCAACGGTTAATTTTTTGGGCGTCCGGCCCGATTTGGGTTGGGCTGCCTGTTTTTTCAATTCATCGCGCAGCGCAAAAAATACAGCCACCACGTGCTTGCAGAGGCTGCTTTCGACCGGACAGTCACAGAACGAGTCGGTGATGGTGCGCTTGTCGAGGGTAATCTCCACGGAATACGTATCGGAACCGGCTACTTCGGCGTGCCAGGTACCGTCGTCGCCCTGGTCGACGTAGAGAACCGAGCCATCCTGATAATAAGGCTGGGCTTTTTTAAGCAGGTCTTTGGGCAGTTGCCGATCAAAATCATCGAGCGTGAGCATGGTATTGGGCGTTGGTAAAGGGATTCAAAAGTAGCCAAACGCGGGTAAACGGCCAACGCACTGCCCAGTAGAACGCGGGCTACTTTATTTTCATATCCGCCCTCTCCTACTCTACAACTGCGCCACTAACTCCTTAGCCTCGCTGATGGTGTAGGTATCGTTCAGCCGGTTCGTCTCAAACACCATGAAGTATTTGTAC
Source organism: Spirosoma sp. (assembly GCA_014377625.1). GTDB lineage: Bacteria > Bacteroidota > Bacteroidia > Cytophagales > Spirosomataceae > Spirosoma. The sequence continues at coordinate 10,851 of JACMPG010000114.1, read as the reverse complement.
TGCCGCCCGGCCTGATCGGCCCAGGTGCGGCCCAGCCGGTTTTTGGCCGCACTGTCAGAATTGTCGCGGTCGTCGCCTTTGGTTTCGAGTAGAATCAGCGTTCCGTTTTTGGTGTATATGACAAAATCCGGGTAATGATTCGACTTGAAACCGTTGATGGCGAAGCCTTTGCCACGCCCTAAATTCCGGTGCCAGAACAGCACGTCTGGCAGAGCGGCCAGTTCGCTGATGATGCGCTCCTCGAAGCCATTCATGCTGCCCTCGCGCTCGTACAATGACTTGCCCAGCGATTTTCCCAACTGGCCCGGCGCAATCGTTTTCTTAAAGGTGAAACTCTCCGCTACGGCAATCTTGCCAACGGTCAGCAGCTTTTTGAACTGCTCTTCAGCATAATGATCGGCGAGGGAGCGGATTTTCTTTTTGATTTTGTCGCGGTACGTGTATTCCCGCGCCAGCCAGTCTTTCATGCGTTCGGCGTCGAAACTGTCCAGAATTCGTTCCAGATACAGCTTGATTTGCGGGTCGGCAATCGGGTACATATCGCCAATGAGTTGTAGCATCCGGTGGGCCAGATCTTTTACCTGTTTGGCTTTGGGCTTGGCCAGGATGTACTCCACAAAAACTTCCTTGACCTGATCGTTGTCGATTTGCAGAAAAACCGGGCGGTATTCGTTGCCCTGCGTTCGTTCGAGGTCAATTTTGTACAACTCCGTTTCTACGGTATCCCACTCAATTTTGATGTCTTCTTCCGATAGCCTGAAGCCTTTGAGCAGCACCTCCTGATTAAGCAAAACCCGCTCGCCCTGACTGAACAGGCTTGACTGCGGAACGTCCAGATAAAACTGCGGCAGGGTCAGCGTTTGGGCAATGGCCGCGTAGTCGTCTTTCAGAAAGATTTTTTTCACGTTGTTACCGGGTTCGGTCGCCGACGGTACCGGTCCGTTGGTTTCCTGCTGACTGATTTGCTGTTCAAACGCCTGATTTTTCTCAACCGCCAGCTGCGTAATGGCCGCCAGCGTTGGCGTTACGTTACCTGTTGGTTCATCGGGCGACGCCGTTGGGTCGAACTGGATTTTGTCCGGCTCGATTTCGTCGCTTTCCGTCGCGTCGTCGGGAAACAGAAATCCCTGCAAAACCTGGGCGGTTGGTTTCGGCTCCGCGTCGGCCTGTTGCTCATCGGTAGCCCGATAATCATTGCGGCTGAAACCGGCGAACTCCAGCCCCCGGATAATGCTTTGCAGGGTCTCGGTAAATTTGGCCGACGCCGTCAGCACATACGACACGTTCAGCAAATCGTTCTGGTGGCGCATGACGTAGGGTTGCCGCAACACCCGCCCCAGAATCTGCTCAATATCGACCGACGACGAGCGGTCGGCCAGGGAGGCCAGGATGTAGGCGAAGGGGCAGTCCCAGCCTTCTTTCAGGGCGTTGACGGTGATGATGTAGCGCACCGGACATTTGGGACTCATCAGGTCAACGTCCTTGAGTTCGTTGATGTCGGCGGTTTTGATTTTAATCTGCGCTTCCGGGATTTTCAGTTTCAGCAATTGCTGCTTCAGCTTCTCGAAGGTCGTGTTGTCATCACCAGTTTTTGGCTGTGCCTGAAACAAAACGATGGGCCGGATGTACCGCCCGCCCGCTTTGTGTTCGGCTTTGGCCAGGTGCTCCAGTTGCCGCTGCAGGTTCAGCGCACTCTCCACCACCTGCGATTTCTCCTTGTGGTTGTAGGCAATGACCGGCAGCTTCACCATGTGCTCTTTCTTGAGCGAAATGGCCGGGACAAAGCTGACGATGTTGGCGTTTTTCTTCGGCGTTGCCGTCAGGTCGAGGACAAACGACGGGTTCAGGTTGCGGAGCATCTCCACGCTCAGATCGCTCTCGGCGTTGTGGCTTTCATCGACCACCACCACGGGCGTAAGACTGCGAATGACGTTGATAAGGGCCGTTTGGTCGGTATCGGCCAGTACGTGGGCGTTGGTGTCCGACTGCCCGGCGAAGGTGGCCAACGCGCCATTTTCTTCAAAAATTTTGCGGTCTTCTTTCTTCGTAGCCCGCAAACTGCCGAAGCTCAGCACAAAGATGCTGAGTTGCTGCTGCACCACCGCCGGGCTGAAGTTAGCTCCCTGCAGGAGGTCCTTTTTCTGATAAACGGCCACGCGGTGGTTGAACAGGCTGTTCAGCTTCTGCCGGTACGGATGCGCCGGATCAGAGAGGTTACGTACCGTCTGGTCGAGCAGGTTGCTCCAGGGTACGAGCCAGACAACGGCTTTGGGCCGGTCCATCGCGAAGGCGTCGAACAGCGTGTTCAGGGCGTTTACGGCAATGAACGTTTTGCCGCCCGCCGTGGGTACTTTGATGCAGACGTGCGGGGTGCCGGGTACGTTGTTCTGGTACGGCCGCATACCGGTATTGTTCAGGGGGTCGTAGTCGCCCGCTTCGTCGCGCCAGTAGTGATTGTAGGCCACGTCGTAGCGTTGTGTGTGCTGTACGTACTGCAAATAGCGGTCGAGGTCGCGGAGGACGCCCGCCTGATAGGGTTTCAGTTCCATCTAAAAGCGGGAAATATCGCGGGGAATTTTCTTGAAAATAATGTGCCGTTGCTGAAGCCACTCGCGGGCAATCAGGCAGTTGTCGGCGTAGACAACGTACTGTTCGGCGGGGGTTTGGATGGTTGGCAGAAAGTCGTAATCCAGCGTGGTGAGTTGGTCAGGTTCGTAGTAGAAATAGTAGGCCGTATCGAACAGCTTACCCAGAAAATGGGGCGATTCACTTCCCTCTCCCGTTTCGGGCAGACGCGTTGTGGGGAGTGGTGTCCGCGTTTCTGAATACCAGATGTACTCGCGGATACGGGCCAGCGGTACGGTTTCGTTGAGCAGGTTGTCCTCGGTGAACAGGGCCGGGCCGAGTTCGTAGTAGGCAAACCCGCCACCGGTTCCTTCTTTGGTGCCGTAGCCGTCAATAACCCGCCGAACCCGCTCCGCCGTGATGGTTTCGGCGTAATCTTCCATCTCGACCAGGATAAACTGCCGATTACCCCCGTCCTGCTTGTTGAGATTTAGCACCGCGTGCGCCGTAGTACCTGAACCGGCGAAGGAGTCGAGAATGATAGCATCAGGAAAATCGTGAGTAACCTGCTCAATTAGCATCTGAGGTAACTCAACAGGCTTTGGGAAATCAAAAACAGAAGTCCCAAATATTTCATTTATTATTCTTGTTCCCTGTGCCGTATTGGTTGATAGTATGACTGATGAAATGGCTTTGTAAGCACTGCTCATTTCGTTCACGAATACTTTTTGCCGTGGCCTTCCGCTACTTAAGTTTGGAAACAATATACGGGCCTCTGCTATCCTCTTTGCCATTGTGGATTGCTCAAATCGCCATCCTTTTGGGGGTGATTCATAGACAGTTCCAGTAACAGGGTCAGTTAGATCATAATGTAGGTTGGGCCTTTGTTCTCTGGTGGCGAGACCGGTTAAATCGGCACTTCTCCACGGACCTCGAACATCATTATCAGGATTCGTGAACTTTGTCAAATCCTTCTCAACTCCTCTCAGTCCTGACAAATCTTTTTTGTGATAGCAAAGTATGTATTCGTGGTCGTTAGAAACACCAGTTACTGATCTAGCATCCTCACTTACTCTACTTTTCCAAATAAATTGACTGATGAGGTGATTCCTACCAAAAATCTCATCCAGCAAAATCCTCAAACTGCTTACTTCAATGTCGTCAATTGAAACAAACAAAGTGCCGTCGTCGGCCAACAGTCTGTTTAACAGCACCAAACGTGGGTACATCATGCAGAGCCATTTGTCGTGTCGGGTGAGGTCTTCACTTTCTTTGCCCACGACTTTACCCAGCCAGCGTTTGAGTTTGGGGTCGCTGACGTTGTCGTTATAGACCCAGTTTTCGTTGCCGGTGTTGTAGGGCGGGTCGATGTAAATGCACTTGATGCGGCCTTCGTAGTACGGCAGCAGGGCTTTCAGGGCTTCGAGATTGTCGCCGTGAATGATGCGGTTAAAGGAATCCGCTTCGCCAAAACTGTATTGCTGTTCGAGTACCCGAAACGGTACGTCGTGGTGATGGTTAACTACTTTATCCTTCCCAATCCAGGTAAGCGTGGGCATTGTGAGCGTCGGGTATGCGGGTGAGTTACCCCGAGGCTCGGTAGAGGGCAAAAAAAACAGGGCGGCCTCCGCTGCATACCGTACTCAGCCTGCGGTATCCGCATACCTTGAGAAGAATACAAACAGCAAGAGGACACGCCCTTTCGAGCGCGTCCTGCTAAACTGCTTCTTCCTCTCTTTCAGAAATTGCGGATTTTCAGGCCGAGGAAACTGTTAGCAAACGCTAAATCTTTATGTTATAACGAGTTGTCTTTCTTAGGTCGATAGGGTTTTGATTTCAGTCAGCAAGTTAACCCAATGGACGTGCTAATATGGACGTTTTTTCGCGCTGCGGCTCAAAACATCCGTATTGGCGAGAAAATCCCGTAGCTCATAAGGCCCGTTCTCAGGTCGCGTAACCCCGCCTGCGTTGTACGTTATGGCTGCCGAAGCTGCCGCTCAAAAAACGACAGCGCTTCCAGATGCGGGTCCAGATCGTGCGGGTATTCGTGCTTGCCACCGTTTACTTTCAGCAAAATAACGTCGGGTTTGCCGGTGGTGCGGTACGTATAGCGTTCGATGGTCTGATCGTCGGTCAGGGTTATGTCGGGAATTTTTTCTGCCGTGGGTGAGCCGGTGTACCCCGCCAGATTAGCCCAGTACGCAAACGTGCGGTCGGTGGAGCGAACGGCTCCCATGCTCCTGCCGGGGCCGAGGTTCACCACACCCCCTTTGTAGGGATTTATGGGATCGGCGGTGCCGTTGATAATCAGCATCGGGATGGCTTTTCCCACCGGCGTACAGTCCAGATTGGTGCTGTCGGGCAGGTTGGCGATGATCGCCGTTGCGGCCCGGAACGCGTCGGGCATGGTCAGGGCCAGCTTATACGCCATATGTCCCCCACCCGACGTACCGACCACAAACACGTGATTCCGGTCAACCGCGTAGCGTTTGTGGAAATAGGCAATCATGTCGGCAAAAAAGGCCTGCTCGTTCACGTCTTCGGTGTTGGCTTCGGCAAAAGACGCCTTTCGGCACTCGTTCCAGTACCGTTTGTAGCCGCTGGGATAGACCACAAGGGCATTTTCGGTGCTGGCCCGTTCGTCCATCTTCGTCGCGCCCTGCATCATATCGCGCCCGTTGCCGCCGGAGCCGTGCAGCACAAAAATCAGGCTGGGGTTTTTAAACGAATCAGGAGGTTTGTTGAAAAAGAATTTCCGGCTGTTTCCATCGATGGTCAGCGAATCGCTCAGCACCTGCGCGTGGGCGGCAGACAGGGTAATCAGCGTAACGAGGAGCGTAAGGATTTTGGGTGTACGGTACATGGAGTGACTATATTAATGAAGTAAGGATAGAGATGCTTCTTTGGTCAGCATGACAAAAAAAGCATCTACTTATCCGTCGAGAACGAGTACGGAGCGTCGGCGGGCTGGGTGCCGCGCTGTTTGTTGGGGGTAGTTACCATATCTGCGTCAATGACCACGCCCTGCTGTAGTTCGCGGTGGCTGAGCCAGTTCTTGCCGTAGGTTTTCCCGTTCAGGCGCAGCCCGTTCAGGTAGCGGTTCCGGTGGCTGTTGGCGGGGGCATTGATAACGATCTTCTTTCCGTTTTGCAGCGTGACCGTTGCTTTTTTAAACAGCGGGGCACCCAGCACATACTGGTCGGTGGCGGGGCAGACGGGGTAAAAACCAAGGGCCGAAAACACGTACCAGGCCGAGGTTTGGCCGTTGTCTTCGTCGCCACAGTAGCCGTCGGACGTGGGCAGGTACATCCGGTCCATCACCTCGCGCAGCCAGTACTGCGCTTTCCACGGCTCACCGGCGTAGTTGTAGAGATAAATCATGTGCTGAATGGGCTGGTTGCCGTGGGCGTACTGACCCATGTCGGCAATCTGCATCTCCCTGATTTCGTGGATCACGCTTCTATAGTAGCTCGCGTCAAATACGGGCGGGATGGTAAAGACCGAGTCTAATTTGGCAACGAATTTCTGCCGCCCGCCCATCAACTCAACCAGCCCCTGCACGTCGTGAAACACCGACCAGGTATAATGCCAGCTATTGCCTTCCGTAAAGGCGTCGCCCCACTTGAAGGGGTTAAACGGCTTCTGGAACGTACCATCCTGATTTTTGCCGCGCATCAGCCCGGTTTCTTTGTCGAACAGGTTGCGGTAGTTCTGGCAGCGTTTGGCAAAGCGGTCAATCTCGACCTGTGGACGTTTCAGGGCTTTGGCGAGTTGATAAATGGCAAAATCGTCGTAGGCGTATTCGAGGGTACGGGCTGCGTTTTCGTTAATTTTTACGTCGTAGGGTACGTAGCCCAGCCGGTTGTAATAGGCCACGCCCCGCCGACCAACGGCATCCATCGGCCCTTCGTTTTCCGAGTTTTTCAGCACCGCTTCGTACAGCGTGTTAATGTCGTAGCCGCGCCCGCCTTTCAGATACGCATCGGCAATGACCGACGCCGAATTGGAGCCGACCATCACGCTGCGCAGGCCCGGACTGGCCCACTCCGGCAGCCAACCCCCCTCTTTGTAAGCGTTGGCCAGTCCTTCCTGCATCTGCGCGTTCAGCGCCGGGTACATCAGGTTCAGAAACGGAAACAGGGCCCGGAAGGTATCCCAGAAACCCGTGTCGGTAAACATATAGCCGGGCAGCACCTCGCCGTTGTAGGGGCTGTAATGCACGACTTTCCCACCCGCGTCCAGCTCAAAAAACTTGCGCGGGAACAGCAGCGACCGGTACAGGCACGAATAAAACGTGGTCATCTGCCCCGGCGAACCGCCCTCTACCGCAATCCGGCTCAACTCCTTGTTCCAGGCCCGGCGTCCTTTCTCTTTGGTAGCCTCGAATGAGTCATTGCCAATCTCGTTCAGGTTGCGGTCGGCCTGTTCGTAGCTGATAAACGACGACGCTACGCGGGCGTTTACAGCTTCACCTTTTTTGGTTTTGAAGCCTGCTACGGCCCCGGCATGGTCGGCCTGTATCTCAAGCGTGTCGGCACCGGCAAGGGTTTTACCGTGCCAGGTACGGGCCATGGCGAAGGGCTTGTCGAACACGACGACGAAGTAATTTTTGAAGTTCTTCGGTACTCCGCCACTGTTGCGGGTGGTGTAGCCCATGATTTTGCGCTGACCGGGAATGACCTTTATATACGACCCTTTGTCGAAGGCATCTACAATCACATAGGCACTATCGGTTTTGGGGAAGGTAAAGCGGAAGTTGGCAGCCCGTTCGGTGGGGGTAATCTGGGTAGTTACGTCGTGGTCGGCCAGATAGACGCGGTAGTAATGGGGCTGTACCACCTCGGCCTTGTGCGAAAACCAGCTGGCGCGTTCGTCTTCGCCAATGCGCAGTTTGCCGGTGATGGGCATGATAGAAAACTGGCCGTAGTCATTCATCCAGGGCGAGGGCTGGTGCGTCTGTTTAAAGCCCCGGATTTTGTCGGCACTGTAGGTATAGGCCCAGCCGTTACCCATTTTACCGGTCTGCGGCATCCAGAAATTCATACCCCAGGGCATGGCAATGGCGGGGTACGTATTGCCGTTAGACAGGCTTGGTTTAGAGTCGCTGCCAATTAGTGGATTGACCCACTGCACCGGGTTAGCCGCCGTAGTTGTGGACTGCGCATACAGGCCGGTTATGGCCATGAATAGAAAAAACAGAAAACAGATGCCAAAGCTTTTCATCAGCCTGAGAAGTTATTGAATGCATACGGGTAAGACACGAAACGGGGTAAATCTACCTGATTTACCCCGTTTCATCGGGTGTAGACTGCGGCCCGTTACGGGGCTGGATCACCCGGATTCTGTTTCCGCTTATCACTACTCCTCATCACCACCTTCCGATTTGCCTTTCCTGATCTTAGCTCCCTTCAAACTGCCTATCTTGTAGCTGAACGTGAGCCGGATGCTGGAGTTATAGATGTACTGCCGGAAGTCCTGATTGAACTGCGCCGAGTTCAGCACGGAGGTAAACCGCTGGCCGTTGGTCAGAAAATTGTCGGCGGCCAGACCAATACTGCCCCGTTTGTTGGTGAACGATTTACGCCCGCCCAGCGAATACTGCGCGAAGCCAATCCGGTAGCCCTGCAACTGCACGTCGCGGCCCCGGTAACCGAAGTTGGCCTGTACCGCCCAGCCTTTATCGAACTGAATCTGGGTATCGAACCGCCCGCCCATCCGAACGCCCGTGTTGGTGAGTGTAATCGACTCGCCGGTGATGCCGAGGGCCAGCCCGCTGATGTAGCGGTACATGGCATCGAAGTTGGCGTTGAGGGTCCAGCGGGGGGTAATATTAACGGTGACAAAGATATTGGTGCCGTAGTTGAACTCCTTACCTACGTTCTGCACCCGCGTCACTACCGCCCCCGCCAGCGTGTCGGACCGCTGACTGACGGTCTGAATATCGTCGCGGTTGAGCCGGGTGTAGAGCGTTACGTTGAGGTACGTTTTTTTGGCGTTGGTGCTGTAGCCCAGTTCCACGCGGTCGGTAACTTCGGGTTTCAGGTAGGGGTTGCCAATGCGGATGTTAAGCGGATTGGTGGCGTTGAAATTGGGGTTCAGGTCCTGAATGCCGGGGCGTTGAATGCGCCGGTTGTAGGCGAATTTCAGCGTCGTTCTGTCGTTTATTTTTCGGGAGATATTCAGGCTTGGCACCAGCTTGCCATAGTCGGGAATATTGATTGGCCCCTGTCCGGCGGCCGATGCCCCGATACTCGTGTATTCGTAACGCAAGCCCCCTTTGATCGTTATTTTGCTGGGCGTAATGAGTGTGTAAGCCACGTATCCGGCGGCAATGTTCTGGGCGTAATCGAGCGACCCCGCCGGGCGACGGTCGTCGGGCGAGAAAGCCGATGTTGGCCCGGCCAGCAGATATTGATACGTACTGTTTACCTGCCGCCGGGTGTCTTTGGCTCCAAACTCGATCTGCTGATTTCTACTAAGCGAGGTCAGGTAATCGGTTTGCAGCACAAACTCCTGACTGGTGTTGAAATTCAGGTTGCGCTGACGGCTGCGGACGCTTTCCGTCGAATCGAGCTGGCTGGCATCGAAGTTGTTGGTCAGGTTATTCTGGCTGAACTGCGACGAAATACTGAACTCTTTGGCCGGTTCGTCATCGACCGTTTTGTACGTATGCAGATAATCGACGTTTAGATCAACCGAGTTCGATAAATCATGGCTGGTTACGTTCCGCAGCGATGGAGTCCCCGCCGTCAGGCCGCTAAAGGTGCTGGTGGCAAACTGCTGATCGCGGTTGAGGTTACGCACCCCAAACCGCGCCCCGGCGGTAAGCGACTGGTTTTTGGTTAAGTCGTAGTCCAGCCCCAGCGCGTACTGCCCAAACAGGCCCGTATCGAAACCGGTGGCGTGTTGCTGCGTACGAATGGGCGTAGCTGACTCCGACAGAAACGTGGTCTGGTTAAGGTCCGAAGCCGACGGATTATAAATTTCCCGTCCGTTGCCGTTGAGGTTCACGCCGAGTTTACCCTTTCTGAAACTGCCGTTCAGCCCCAGCGTCGAGGTGCGGTTGCCGGCCCCCGCGTCAACGTCTAAGTGCAACCCCTGCAAGGTGTTTTTCTTCGTGATGATGTTGATGATACCGCCACTGCCCTCCGCGTCGTATTTGGCCGAGGGAGAAGTAATGACCTCCACTGTTTTGATCTGATCGGCGGGAATCTGCCGGAGCGCGTCGGCGAGGTTACCCGCCAGAATGGACGACGGTTTGTTGTTAATCAGCACCCGGATATTGCTGCTGCCCTGTAAGGACAGGTTACCCGCCAGATCAACGCTCAGCATCGGTACTTTCTTCAGGATATCGGTCGCATCGCCCCCCTTAGCCGACAAATCAGCATCGGCATTGTACACCAACCGGTCCACCTTATCTTCAATGAGTGCCTTTTTTCCTTCTACCGTCACTTCGGCAAGGGTCTGGGTACTGGTGCTGAGCCGGATAACGCCGAGGTCTTTGACTTCACCTTTTGAAATGACCACCCCGGCAATGGTTTTAACTTTGTAGCCAATGAATGAAATCAGGATTTTGTACGTACCGGGTGCCACTCGGGTTAGCGAAAACCGGCCTTTATCGTCGGCCACCGTGCCGTCAACCAGCGCGTTGCCCGGTGCCGTGTACAGGGCAATGTTGGCAAACTCAACGGCTTTGGTCAGGGTCGAATCAACTACGTAGGCCGTAATTTTTGCGTTGCCTTTGGGCAGATTTACCCGCGCGGGTGTTCGATTTGTTGAGTCGGGAGTAGTCTGCTGGGCGAGCAGTGTACCTACCGTTAGCAGGACAAGAATGCCTGTGAAAAAATGCTGCATCTGCGTAGTTGAAAAAATAAATGTGTTGAGTCATGTAACCTACAGCCCAGCCCTGATGCTGACAAGTAAAGCTGGCCGAATGCCCCGGAATCACTGGTTAATGCCCCCAAAAGCCTACTGATAAATTGGCATCAAAGGTGGCCAATCAGAAAAAAACGGGTGTCAAACGGGCGTTATTCCCTGCTTATCGAGGGTCAACAGGGGATCGCCATTTTGGTTGAAGGTAGATGTGCGTTCAGCACGCTGCCATTCGGTGAGGGTGGTGCTCACCGAATGGCAGCAGCTGCCTGACAATTAGTTCGTGCCGTATTCCAGCACCAGAAATGTACCCGGCACGACGGATGGGCGCGGGCGCGGATTCTCGGTCGTGGGGGCCGGGGCGGGGCCGTACTCGGCGGTGGTCACGAACACGTGGTGGCTTTTAGGGTCGAT